>NZ_JBFBBE010000007.1:0-173571 GCF_040682555.1 Streptomyces sp. NPDC051172 | reverse complement strand
GGACCAGCCGAGCGTGACCCACAGGTCGTGCGCCCCCGGGCCGCCCCCCAACAGACCGCGCGCCGCGTCGGCGCCCGTGGACAGCGGGTTGTAGACTGGGGGCGCAGCCCCCAGCCGGGTCGAAGAGGCAGCGCCACTGGGACGGGACGGGTGGGGGCGGCTGGGGCGAGAAACCTCTGCGGCGACGGACACAGGGCCGGCAGTCCGCCCCCCGGCCAGCAGCACAGCGCCCCCGGCCAGTACCCCCACCCCCGCACACACCGGCCACAACACCCCCGGCGCCGCCGCATACAGCACCCCACCCAAGGGCGCAGCCAACACCACCCCGCTGATCGACACCCCGGCGTACAGCGACTGGAACCGCCCGAGCACATGTCCCGGCGCCTGATCGGCGACGTAAGCCGTGGCGGTCGTCTTGTACAACACCTCCCCCACCGTCAACAGCCCCATCATCACCACCGCCGCCCCCACCCCGGCACCCACCAACAGCACCCCGTACCCCCCACCGACCAACAAAAGCCCGCACCCCACGATCCGCAACGGCGAACGCCGCCGCAGCGCCACCGCCACCGGCAGCTCCAGACACAGCAACACCCCACCGTTGATCGCGAGCAGTGCCCCGTACACCCGCGCATCCATCCCGTGGTCGGCGAGAAAGAGCGGAAACGTGGAGTACTGCTGCCGATAGACGACGTCGATCACCAAGATCGCCGGCAACAGCACCAACACCGCGGGCCGAGCCCGAAGCGCCGCCCACACCCCACCCCGCTGCTCCCCACGCCCCGCCCGCCCCCGCCCGCCGACCCCTCGCGCCGGCACCACCCGCGCCGTCCAGCACGCCAGCCCCAGGCTCCCGAACCCCTCGGCGACGTACAGCCAGTCGTACGAGAAGCGCGTGGCGACCAGCGCCCCGAGCACCGGGCCCAAGGTGAACCCCCCGTTCGCCGCGGCCCGCACCACCGCGAACGCCTGCCGCCGCACCCCCTCGGGCACGATGACCGCGACGAGCGCCGAGTTGGCCGCGCGCTGCACCCCGGACGCGTACTGGGACAGCGGCAACGCGGCGAGCAGGAGCGAGGTCGGCAGCAGCGGCACGGCGGCCAGGACCAGCCCGGACACCGCGGCGCCCGCGAGCAGCACCCGCCGGTGCCCGAACCGGTCCCCGTACCAGCCGCCGGTGAAGTTCCCCGCGACCAGCCCGGCCCCCGCGACACCGCTGAGCAGGCCCGCCTGGCCCGTCCCGAGCCCGCGCGGCCCGGTCAGATACAGGAACGTATAGGCGAAGCTCACGCTCACGACCATGTTCACGAAGGTCCCGCAGGCCAGCAGCCAGACCGTCCGCGGCACTTCTCGCAGACCTCGCACTCGTTCCCCCAGTGAGTTCCTTTTAGGAACTTACTATGGAGGCATGACAACCTCAGGTCAACCACGACCTGTGCACGAAGGGACGGCAAGCCATGGCCCGCAGGACGAGCCTGGAGGACGCCACCTGCGCCATCGCACAGGCTCTGGACGTGGTCGGCGACTGGTGGACGCTGCTGATCGTCCGGGACGCGGCCCGCGGGGTGCACCGCTTCGACGCGCTGCAGGCCGAACTCGGCGTGTCCAGAAAGGTGTTGACCGAGCGGTTGCGCCTTCTCGTCGAGGCGGACGTGCTGTCCCGGGTGCCGTACCAGGAGCGTCCCGTCCGCCACGAGTACCGCCTCACCGCGCGCGGCCGTGCCCTGCTCCCCGTACTGATCGCCCTCCAGGACTGGGGCGACGCCTGGGTCCTGGGCGACGGGAGCACGACGGCCACGACGGCGGAGGCGTCCGCGGAGGCCCAGCGGGTGCACGAACTGGTCGGCGAGCGGATCCCCGAACTCCGGCTCCCGGGCCACACGGGCGGGCTGCTCGACCCGGTCGCCGCCGACAGCCCGTACACCGTCCTGTACTGCTTCCCCGGCGCCTACGCCCGCGCCGACTCCTACCCGCCGGGCTGGACGGACATCCCCGGCACGCCCGGCTGCACCTTGGAGTCCTGCACCTACCGCGACCGGCTGGCCGAGTTCACCGCAGCGGGCGCCGCCGTGCACGGCGTCTCCACCCAGCGCCCGGACGAGCAGCGGGCGTTCGCGGAGAAGGAGGGGCTGCGTTTCCCGCTGCTGTCGGACGCCGGCCTGTCCCTCATCGCCGCGCTGCGGCTGCCGACGTTCCGCGCGGCGGGGGCGAGCCGGCTGAAGCGGCTCACGCTGGTCGTGGACCGGGAGCGGGTCGTACGGGAGGTGCAGTATCCGGTGACGGACATCGCCGGGAGCGTGGCGGCCGCACTGGCCACGGTCCGGCGTCTCGCCTCGCAGGAGTGACGCGGGTGGCGCCCGCTCGTCAACGGGGCCGGGGGATCATCCGCGCCAGCACCTCGCGCGCGTACTCCTCGTCGTAGGGCACCCCCGTCAGCAGCACCTGCAGACAGATGCCGTCCATCAGCGCGACCAGCGCCCGGGCCGTCACCGGGTCGGTGTGCCGGGCGATCTGTTCGGCGACGTCCTCGGCCCATTCGGCGGCCACCGGGCGCAGGGCGGGGCGGCGCAGGGCGGCGAGATAGAGCTCGTACTCCAGCTCGACGCCGGTGCGGTCGCCCGCGAGCCACTCGCCCAGACAGCCCGCGAGTTCGGCGGCGAGGTCGGGCGGCGGATCCTCCAGGCCGCCGCGCGAGGCGACCACCTTGGCGAAGCCCTCGCTCGCCTGCCGCAGCGCGGCGACCATCAGCTCGTCGAGGGTCTTGAAGTGGTACGTCGTCGACCCGAGCGGCACGTTGGCCTCGGCGGCGGCCGAGCGGTGGCTCAGCCCGGTCAGGCCCTTCTCCCCCACCACCCGGATCGCCGCGTCGATGATCCGCTGCCGCCGGTCGGGGTCGTAGCGGCGGGCCATCAGTGCGCGCCTCCCAGATTGAGCACCACGACCCCCACGATGATCAGCCCGATCCCCACGACCTTCGGGACGGTCATCCCCTCGCCGAGGAAGAAGATGCCGATGGCCACGATGGCCGCGGTGCCGAGGCCGGCCCAGATCGCGTAGGCCGTGCCGACCGACACGCTCTTCAGCGTCTGGGCGAGCAGCCAGAAGGAGACGCCGTATCCGGCGAGCGTCAGCACGGAGGGCCACAGCCGGCTGAAGCCGTGGCTGAACTTCATGGCGGTGGTACCGCCCACCTCGGCGGCGATGGCCGCGAGGAGCATCAGGAATGCCATGTGTACGAGCGTACACAATGATGCGTACGTCCGTACACAACGATCCACCGGCGCCGAGGGATGCGTAGCGCCGCATTCCGGATGAGGAGGTTCAACCTTCATGGAAATCGCTCGCTTAAACGACTCCCCGCAATCTCTTCACTCCACTAAGGTTTCACCGCTCGCTCACCTCACCCCCACCTCATCCCCGGCCGCCGCCTCGGGCGCCGCTGGAGGAACAGCGCATGCCAGAAACCACCCCCGAGCCGCCCCGGAACCAGCCCTGGGAGAACGGCTGGTCCCCCGACACCTCCCGAGCCCCGGGAACCCGAAGACTCTGGCTGGCCGGCGTGCTGGCCCTGTCGACGATCGTCGCGTGCGCGACCGCGATAGCCGTGATGGACAGGGACTCCGACCGCCCGTCACGGGCGTCCGGGACCCCGTCGTCGGCCGTCGCCGAAACGCCGCCCGGCCTGATCTCCTTCGCCACGCCGTCCACGAACGGCGTCACGACACCCACCGACAAGAGCGGCCAGTCGTCCGCGCAGACCAGTACGTCGCCCAGTCCGCACGACTCGGCGGCCGGCGGCAGCAAGCCGTCCAAGTCACCCAAACCCCATACGAGTTCGCCGAGCCACTCGAAACCGTCGGCCGTTTACGGGTCCATGCAGTCGGTGAACTACCCCGACCGCTACTGGCATGTGAGTGGCGACTACGTCAGGCTCGACCCGCCGGCCGGCTCGGAGTCCCGCCAGGACTCCACCTTCAAGGTGGTCAAGGGCCTGGCGGACAGCGCTTGTTATTCCTTCGCCACCCACGACGGCAAGTACCTGCGCCACCGCGACTTCCTGCTCCGCGACGAACCGAACGACGGCTCCTACCTCTTCAAGCAGGACGCCACCTTCTGCCCCCGCGCCTCCGCCTACTCGGGAGCGGTCATGCTGGAGTCGGTGAACTATCCGGGCCGGTTCCTGCGGCACCAGAACTTCCAGCTGAAGCTGGATTCCTACCAGTACAACGACGGCTACGTTGCGGATTCGGCGTTCCGGTTGGTGGCCGGGCTGGCCTGAGGACACGAGAACGGCGACGCCCTCAGGGCGTCGCCGTTCTCCTTCGAGCAGTGGGTGGACCTCAGACGTTGAACCCGAGCGCCCGCAGCTGCTCGCGTCCGTCGTCCGTGATCTTGTCCGGGCCCCACGGCGGCATCCACACCCAGTTGATGCGCAGTTCGCTGACGAGGCCGTCCGTGGCGGACTTGGCCTGGTCCTCGATGACATCCGTCAGCGGGCAGGCCGCCGAGGTCAGGGTCATGTCGAGCGTCGCGATGTTCGCGTCGTCGATGTGGATGCCGTAGATCAGGCCGAGGTTGACGACGTCGATGCCCAGCTCGGGGTCGACGACGTCGTACAGCGCCTCACGGACCTCTTCCTCCGAGGCCGGCTTCATCTCAACGGTCTCGCTCATGCCGTCTTCCTTTCGGCGTCGGCTCCGCCCAGGGCCTGGGCCGTCGCGTCCTTCCACGCCATCCAGCTGAGGAGGGCGCACTTGACCCGGGCCGGGTACTTGGAGACACCGGCGAACGCGACCGCGTCCTCCAGCACCTCCTCCATCGCGTCGTCAGGCTCGATCCGGCCCTTGGACTGCATCAGCTCCAGGAAGGTCTCCTGGATCTTCTGAGCGTCCGTCAGGTCCTTGCCGACCAGCAGTTCGTTCAGGACGGAGGCCGAGGCCTGGCTGATCGAGCAGCCCTGGCCCTCGTAGGAGACGTCCTCGATCCTCGTGCCGTCGTACTTCACGCGCAGGGTGATCTCGTCGCCGCACGTCGGGTTCACGTGGTGCACCTCGGCGTCGCCATCCCGAAGACCACGCCCGTGCGGGTTCTTGTAGTGGTCCAGGATGACTTCCTGGTACATCGAGTCCAGCTTCACTGTCTCAGCTCACGTCCCTCAGCCGAAGAAGTTCCGTACGTGCTCCAGCCCCTCGACCAGTGCATCGATCTCGGCCGGCGTGGAGTACAGATAGAACGACGCTCGCGTGGTCGCAGGAATTCCGTAGCGCAGGCACACGGGCCGCGCGCAGTGGTGGCCGACGCGGACCGCGATGCCCTGCTCGTCGAGGACCTGGCCCACGTCGTGCGGGTGGATGTCGCCGAGCGTGAAGGAGATCGCCGCGCCGCGGTCCTCGGCCGTGGTGGGGCCGATGATCCGCAGGTCCGGGACCTCACCCAGCTTCTTCACCGCGTACTCGGTGAGCGCGTGCTCGTGGGCCAGGACCTTGTCCATGCCGATCGACTGCAGATAGTCGATCGCCGCTCCGAGACCCACCGCCTGCGCGATCGGCGGGGTGCCCGCCTCGAACTTGTGCGGGGCGGGAGCGTAGGTCGACGAGTGCATCGACACGGTCTCGATCATCTCGCCGCCGCCGAGGAACGGCGGCAGGTCCTCCAGGAGCTCCTGCCGGCCCCACAGCACACCGATGCCGGTCGGACCGCACATCTTGTGGCCGGTGAAGGCCACGAAGTCGGCCTGCAGCGACTGCACGTCCAGCGGCATGTGCGGGGCGGCCTGCGAGGCGTCGATGCAGACCAGCGCACCGACCTCCTGGGCACGGCGGACTATCGCCTCGACCGGGTTGACCGTGCCGAGGATGTTCGACACCAGCACAAAGGAGACGATCTTCGTCTTCTCGGTGATGATCTCGTCGATGTTGGAGAGGTCGAGACGGCCGTCGTCGGTCAGGCCGAACCACTTCAGCTTCGCGCCCGTGCGCTGCGACAGCAGCTGCCACGGCACGATGTTGGAGTGGTGCTCCATCTCCGTGATGACGATCTCGGTCTCGTGGTCCACGCGGTAGGGCTCGTCGGCCCAGCCCAGCATGTTCGCCACGAGGTTGAGCGACTCGGAGGCGTTCTTGGTGAAGATCACCTCGTCGCGGCTGGGCGCGTTGATGAACGACGCGACCTTGTCCCGCGCACCCTCGTACAGCGCCGTGGCCTCCTCGGCGAGCACATGCACACCGCGGTGGACGTTGGCGTTGTAGCGCTCGTAGTACTCGTTCAGGGCGTCCAGCACCTGGCGCGGCTTCTGCGAGGTCGCCGCGTTGTCCAGGTACACGAGCTTCCGCCCGTCGTGGACCTGGCGGTCCAGGATGGGGAAGTCCTTGCGGATCGCCTCGGTGTCGAGGAGGCCCGGCAGCTGTGTCACGCGGATACGCCACCCTTCGTGTAAGCCTCGTAGCCCTCGTTCTCCAGCTTGTCGGCGAGCTCGGCACCGCCGGACTCGACGATCTTGCCGCCGGCGAACACGTGCACGTGGTCGGGCTTGATGTAGCGCAGGATGCGCGTGTAGTGCGTGATCAGCAGGGTGCCGACCTCGCCGGTCTCGCGGACGCGGTTGACGCCCTCGGAGACGACCCGGAGCGCGTCGACGTCGAGGCCGGAGTCGGTCTCGTCGAGGATCGCGATCTTCGGCTTGAGCAGTTCGAGCTGGAGGATCTCGTGGCGCTTCTTCTCACCGCCGGAGAAGCCCTCGTTGACGTTGCGCTCGGCGAAGGAGGGGTCCATGTTGAGGCGCTCCATGGCCTCCTTGACCTCCTTCACCCAAAGACGCAGCTTGGGGGCCTCGCCACGGATGGCGGTGGCGGAGGTACGGAGGAAGTTCGACACGGAGACGCCGGGGACCTCGACCGGGTACTGCATCGCGAGGAACAGGCCCGCACGGGCGCGCTCGTCGACGGACATCTCCAGGACGTCCTCGCCGTCGAGCGTGACGGTGCCGCCGGTGATCGTGTACTTCGGGTGGCCCGCGAGGGAGTAGGCGAGGGTCGACTTGCCGGAGCCGTTGGGGCCCATGATGGCGTGCGTCTCGCCCTGCTTCACGGTCAGGTCGACGCCCTTGAGGATCTCCTTCGTGGCGTTGTCGGCCTCGACGGTGACGCGCAGGTCTCGGATTTCAAGCGTTGCCATGGGTGCCTCAGGACTCCTGGTTGAGGGAGACGAGCACGTCGTCCCCTTCGATCTTTACGGGGTATACGGGGACGGGGCGCGTCGCGGGCAGGCCGGACGGCTTGCCGGTGCGCAGGTCGAAGCTGGAGCCGTGCAGCCAGCACTCGATCTGGCAGTCCTCCACCTCGCCCTCGGAGAGCGAGACGTTCGCGTGCGAGCAGATGTCGTGGATCGCGAACACTTCACCCTCGGTCTGCACGACCGAGATGGGCGTGCCGTCGAGTTCCACCCGTTTCGGGGTGTCCTCCTCCAGCTCGCTCAGCCCGCAGGCGCGTACGAAGGTCATCGGCCCGATCCAGACACAGTCTCCAGCTCCTCGTCGATCTTCTCCAGCAGCCGCGCCTGGATGTCGTCGACGCCGATCTGCTGGACCAGCTCGGCGAAGAAGCCGCGGACCACCAGGCGGCGGGCCTCGTCGGCCGGGATGCCGCGGGCCATCAGGTAGAAGAGCTGCTCGTCGTCGAAGCGACCGGTCGCGGAGGCGTGGCCGGCGCCGACGATCTCACCGGTCTCGATCTCGAGGTTCGGCACGGAGTCGACCCGGGCGCCGTCCGTGAGGACGAGGTTCCGGTTCATCTCGTAGGTGTCCGTGCCCTCGGCCTTGGCCTCGATGAGGACGTCGCCGATCCACACCGCGTGGGCGGCCTCGCCCTGCAGCGCGCCCTTGTAGACGACATTGGACTTGCAGTGCGGGACGTTGTGGTCGACCAGGAGGCGGTGCTCCTGGTGCTGGCCGGCGTCCGTGAAGTACAGCCCGAACAGCTCGGCCTCGCCGCCGGTACCGGCGTAGGAGACACGCGGGTGCAGCCGTACGACGTCGCCGCCGAAGGTGACCACGACCGACTTGAAGCTGGCGTCGCGCCCGATGAGGGCGTTGTGCTGGGCCACGTGCACGGCCTTGTCGTCCCAGTCCTGGACGGAGACGACGGTCAGCTTGGCGCCGTCGCCCAGGATGTAGTCGACGTTGGCGGCAAGCACCGCATCACCGGTGTGGTCGATGACGACGACGGCCTCGGCGAAGGCTCCGAGCTCCACGACCTGGTGGCCGTAGGCGACCCCGCCCTCGCCGTGCACGGCGATGCGGATCGGCTCGGTGAGCACCGTCTCCTTGGGGACGGTGACCACGCCGGCCTTCTCGAACGCCGAGTACGCCTGGGCGGCGATGCGGTCCACCGGGGTGCCCGCCTTGCCGAGGCGTGCGTCGTCACGGTCGACGAGCTCGACGGTGACGCCCTCGGGGGCCTCGACGGCGACCTTCACGCCCTCGCCGGTCGCGACGGCGGTGCCGTCGTGCAGCCCGCGCAGGCGCTCCAGCGGGGTGAACCGCCACTCCTCCTCGCGGCCGTGCGGGACCGGGAAGTCCGCCACGTCGAAGGACGGGGGCGCGCTCATGCGCGTGGCGACGGTCGACTCGGCGGCCACCGCGATCTGGCCCGCGGTGGTGGACCCCACGGGGATGTTCTGAGCCTCAGCCATGGCTGTCGGTCTGCTCTCTTCCTACGTAAGTGACTTGATGGGGGCGGCCGTCGCTCAGCCGACCGCACCTTCCATCTGGAGCTCGATCAGCCGGTTGAGTTCCAGCGCGTACTCCATGGGCAGCTCCTTCGCGATGGGCTCGACGAAGCCGCGCACGATCATGGCCATCGCCTCGAACTCGCTGAGGCCGCGGCTCATCAGGTAGAAGAGCTGGTCCTCGGAGACCTTGGAGACGGTCGCCTCGTGGCCCATGGACACGTCGTCCTCGCGGACGTCCACGTAGGGGTACGTGTCGGAGCGGGAGATGGTGTCGACGAGCAGCGCGTCGCACAGCACGTTCGACTTGGATCCGGCGGCGCCCTCACCGATCTCGACGAGACCGCGGTAGGAGGTACGGCCGCCGCCGCGGGCCACCGACTTGGAGACGATGTTGGAGGAGGTGTTCGGCGCCATGTGGACCATCTTGGAGCCGGCGTCCTGGTGCTGGCCCTCGCCCGCGAAGGCGATGGAGAGGGTCTCGCCCTTGGCGTGCTCGCCCATCAGGTAGACGGCCGGGTACTTCATCGTCACCTTGGAGCCGATGTTGCCGTCGATCCACTCCATGGTCGCGCCCTCGTACGCCACGGCGCGCTTGGTGACCAGGTTGTAGACGTTGTTCGACCAGTTCTGGATGGTCGTGTAGCGGCAGCGGGCGCCCTTCTTGACGATGATCTCGACGACCGCGGAGTGCAGGGAGTCCGACTTGTAGATCGGGGCCGTACAACCCTCGACGTAGTGGACGTAGGCGTCCTCGTCGACGATGATCAGCGTCCGCTCGAACTGGCCCATGTTCTCCGTGTTGATGCGGAAGTAGGCCTGGAGCGGGATCTCCACGTGCACGCCCTTCGGCACGTAGATGAAGGAGCCGCCGGACCACACGGCGGTGTTCAGCGACGCGAACTTGTTGTCGCCGACCGGGATGACCGTGCCGAAGTACTCCTTGAAGAGCTCGGGGTGCTCCTTCAGGGCGGTGTCGGTGTCCAGGAAGATGACGCCCTGCTCCTCCAGGTCCTCGCGGATCTGGTGGTAGACGACCTCGGACTCGTACTGGGCCGCGACACCGGCGACGAGGCGCTGCTTCTCCGCCTCGGGGATGCCGAGCTTGTCGTACGTGTTCTTGATGTCCTCGGGCAGGTCCTCCCAGGACTCCGCCTGCTTCTCCGTGGAGCGCACGAAGTACTTGATGTTGTCGAAGTCGATGCCCGAGAGGTCGGAGCCCCAGTTCGGCATGGGCTTCTTCTCGAACAGGCGCAGGCCCTTGAGACGGAGCTTGGTAATCCACTCCGGCTCGTTCTTCTTGGCGGAGATGTCCCGGACGACGTCCTCGCTGAGACCGCGCTTGGCAGAGGCACCGGCCTCGTCGGAGTCGGCCCAGCCGTATTCGTACTTGCCCAGGCCCTCGAGCTCAGGGTGGGCAGTCTCCGTGGGGAGAGTCATGCGGGGTTCCTCCCGGCCGTGCTTGCGGTTGCGTTGTCAGTGGTCTTGGAAATCTTGGGGATGAACGTCGTGCAGACGCCGTCGCCGTGCGCGATGGTCGCCAGCCGCTGGACGTGCGTGCCGAGCAGCTGGGAGAAGATCTCGGTCTCCGCCTCGCACAGCTGCGGGAACTTCTCCGCGACATGGGCCACCGGGCAGTGGTGCTGGCAGAGCTGCTCACCTTTTTGCGGGAGGGGGGCGCTGCGCGCCGTAGCAGCGTACCCGTCCGCGCTCAGGGCCTTGGCCAGGGCTTCGGTGCGCTGCTCGGGGGCGGCGGCCTCGATCGCCGCGCGGTAGGCGGCGGCCTGCTCCGCGATCCTCGCGCGCGCGAAGGCCACCACCGCCTCGTCCCCGCCGAAGCGCTCCGCGATCCAGCGCAGGGCGTCCGCGGCGAGCTTGTCGTAGGACTGGTCGAAGGCGTCACGGCCGCAGTCGGTCAGCGCGAACACCTTGGCGGGACGGCCGCGCGTACGCGCGCCGTACACCCGCTGCTCCCGCGGCTCGACGACGTCGTCCGCGACCAGTGCGTCCAGATGCCGTCGTACGGCCGCGGGGGTGAGCCCGAGGCGCCCGGCCAGCTCGGTGACGGTCGAGGGCCCGTGGTCCAGGATCGACCGCGCGACGCGGTTGCGCGTGGAGCGCTCACCGGTCGCGTGCTCTTCCTGGTGCGCCCCCGTGGGGGTCACCAGAGCCTCGCCGACGTTTTTCACAACGCCATTGTTGCGTAATTCCTCAGGACCGGGCAAGCCGCGTCCCGACTGCCGGACGGTGCCCTGCGTCACTTAGGCACACCTAACCTGACCTGCGGAAACGATCTTTGATCGATCAGAGCCGGGCCGATTCGGCGGCGCCCCGGGGCCCCTTCGGGACACCCCCAACCCTGCCGACACCCCCTCCGACCGGCCCTCTTGTCACTGGCGACACCGTCGCCGCACCCGCGGTCGGCGCAGCTGCGGGCAGTCGTGCCGCTGGGGCGGCGCGGGTGGGCGCCCGTGGCGGATGCGGTGGCGTACGCGAGCGGTGGCCGGCGTCGCACCGGTCCCGTGAGGACGAGGTCCCCGCGCCCCCCGGGAGTGGAGATACTGCACCCGCCCGTCCGGGCCGTGGCACCCGTACCTAGACTCTGGCCCATGCGAAGTGAGCCCGTGGTCCAGGTTCAGGCCCTGGTGAAGCGGTACGGCACCAAAACCGCTGTGGACGGCCTCGACCTGGTGGCCGAGGCGGGCGTGACGGCCGTACTCGGCCCGAACGGCGCGGGCAAGACCACGACCGTCGAGACCTGCGAGGGATACCGCAGACCCGACTCGGGCACCGTGCGCGTCCTGGGCCTCGACCCGGTGCGGCAGGCCCGCCAACTGCATCCGCGCATCGGCGTGATGCTGCAGTCCGGCGGCGTCTACTCGGGCGCACGGGCGGACGAGATGCTGCGGCACGTGGCGAAACTGCACGCCGACCCGCTGGACGTGGACGCCCTGATGGAGCGGCTCGGCCTCGGCTCCTGCGGCCGTACGACATACCGCCGCCTCTCCGGCGGCCAGCAGCAGCGCCTCGCGCTCGCGATGGCGGTCGTGGGCCGCCCGGAGCTGGTGTTCCTGGACGAGCCGACCGCGGGCCTCGACCCGCAGGCCCGGCACGCCACCTGGGACCTGGTCCGCGACCTGCGCGCCGACGGCGTCTCGGTGATCCTCACCACGCACTACATGGACGAGGCCGAACAGCTCGCCGACGACGTCGCGATCATCGACGCCGGCCGGGTCATCGCCCAGGGCTCCCCGGAGGAGCTGTGCCGCGGCGGCGCCGAGAACACGCTCCGCTTCACCGGTCGCCCCGGCCTGGACGTGGGGTCCCTCCTCAAGGCGCTCCCCGCCGACTGCTCGGCCGCGGAGCTCACCCCGGGCTCCTACCGGGTCGTCGGCAAGGTCGACCCGCAGCTGCTGGCGACGGTGGCGTCCTGGTGCGCGCAGCACGGGGTGATGCCGGACAGGATCTCGGTCGAGCGGCACACCCTCGAAGACGTGTTTTTGGAGCTCACCGGCAAGGAGCTGCGTTCGTGACCACGGCCACCGGTACGTACACGCCGAAGCCCGGCGCGGCCCCTCTCCCCCGCATGATCGCGGCCCAGGCCGCGCTCGAGACGAGGATGCTGCTGCGCAACGGCGAACAGCTCCTGCTGACGGTCGTGATCCCGACCCTCCTGCTGGTCCTGTTCAGCTCGGTGGACATCGTCGACACGGGCACGGGCAAGTCCGTCGACTTCCTCGCCCCCGGCATCCTGGCTCTCGCCGTGATGTCGACGGCGTTCACCGGCCAGGCGATCGCCACGGGCTTCGAGCGCCGCTACGGCGTCCTGAAGCGCCTGGCCTCCTCGCCGCTCCCCCGCTGGGGGCTGATGACCGCGAAGACGGCGTCGGTGCTGGTCACGGAGATCCTTCAGGTGATCCTCCTGACGGTGATCGCCTTCGCGCTGGGCTGGTCGCCGCACGGCAACCCTGCAGCCGTCCTGCTCCTGTTGGTCCTGGGCACGGCGGCCTTCTCCGGTCTCGGGCTCCTCATGGCGGGCACGCTCAAGGCGGAGGCGACCCTGGCCGCCGCCAACCTGGTCTTCCTGCTGCTGCTCGTGGGCGGCGGTGTGATCGTGCCGATGGACAAGTTCCCGCAGGGGGCGCAGGACGTGCTGGGGCTGCTGCCCATCTCGGCGCTGTCGGACGGGTTGCGGGACGTGCTGCAGCACGGAGCCGGAATGCCCTGGGGCGACCTGGGGATCCTGGGTGTGTGGGCGGTCGTCGGGCTGGCGGTGGCCGGGAGGTTCTTCCGCTGGGAGTAGCCCGCAGCAGTGGGGGAACAGGGGCTTCACGGACCCTCGTGAACGCGTGCACAAGCGGCCCGCCTACGATGGGCCCGTGCCAAACGTGACCCGCGCCGACGCCGTGGCGGCCCTGCGCAACCCGCTCTCCTTCATCGCCGGACGCTGGACCCCCGAACCCCGGACGGTCCAGCGGTCGGCTCTCTCCGCGCTCGTCATGTCGGTGGTCATCGTGGTCACCGGCGGGGCGGTGCGGCTCACCGGCTCGGGGCTCGGCTGCCCGACCTGGCCCAAGTGCACCGCGAACTCGCTCGCACCGACGGGCGCGATGAACTTCCACAGCGCCATCGAGTTCGGCAACCGCATGCTGACGTATGTGCTGTGCGCCGCCATCGGCTGGGCGATCGTCGCCGCGCGCTCCGAGAAGCCGTACCGGCGCAGCCTGACCCGTCTGGGCTGGGCCCAGTTCTGGCTGGTCATGAGCAACGCGGTGCTCGGCGGCGTCGTGGTCCTGGTCGGCCTCAACCCGTACACGGTCGCCGCCCACTTCCTGCTCGCCTCCGCGCTGATCGCGGTCGCCGTCGTGATGTGGCAGCGCACCCGCGAGGGCGACGGGGCGCCCCGCCCGCTGGTCGGCAAGCCGGTGCAGCAGATGGTGTGGTTCCTGGTCCTCGCCACCGTGCTGCTGATCGCGGCGGGCACGGTGGTCACCGGCGCGGGCCCGCACGCGGGTGACTCCAGCAAGGTCGAGCGCATTCCGGTCGACTGGGAGACGGTCGCCAAGCTGCACGCGGTGCTCGCGTGGATCGTGGTCACGCTGACCTTCGCCCTGTGGTTCGTCCTGAAGGCGGTCGAAGCCCCCAAGGACCCGCTGGCCCGCACCCGCGAGCTGTTCCTGGTGCTGCTCGCGCAGGGCGTCATCGGCTACGTCCAGTACTTCACGCACCTGCCCGAGATCCTCGTCGGGCTGCACATGTTCGGCTCCTGCCTGATCTGGATCTGGGCGCTGCGGGTGCTGCTGGCCCTGCGGGAGCGGCCGGAGGCGGTTGTCGACCTGCCCGGTCCCTCGACCGAGGTGACGGTGGGCACGCGGGCCTAGCCGGTCCGCGTCCCGGTACGGCTCACCCCAGCCCGTACACCCGGCGCGCATTCCCCGCCGCCACCATCCCCGCCACCCGTTGCGCATCCGCCGGCGACCACGCCCCCTCGGCGACCCAGCCGCCCAGGACCCGCCCCAGGGCCTCCCGGAACAGTCGTGCCCCCACGACGTGCAGTTCGGGCAGGCCATGGGCGCCGCTGGAGAAGAGGATCTTGCCGAAGGGGGCCAGTTCCAGGATCTCGGCGAGGACGGTCGCGGCGCGGGCGCCGGTGCGGACCAGAGCGGCGCCCGAGTCGGCGTAGACGTGCGGGAACACACCGGCCAGGTGGGCGGCGTGGCGGTGGTAGGGGTAGCCGTGCAGCAGGACCAGGTCGGTGCCCAGGCCCGCCGTCGCGCGGACGAAGTCCGTGAGCAGCACCGGGTCGGTGCGGTCGATGCGCTGGCCCGGTTCACCGAGGCCCGCGTGGAGCTGGAGCGGCAGGCCGGAGGCGACCGCGATCCACAGCAGATGACGCAGGAGTACGGCGTCGGTCAGCTCGCCGCCGACCCTGCGTCCGGCCAGCCACCGGCCGGCGGCGCCTCGCACCTCACCCGGCCCCGGCGGCTCGGGCGCGAGCGCCAGACCGTGCCGTACGCCCGCGACCGAGGTGAAGGCCACGGCGTTCGCCGCGGCGGCGTGCACCGACTCGGCGAGGTTGGCGAGGAAGGACTCCACGGTGCCGGAGGTGTCCGCGACCTGTTCGGCCAGTAACTCCAGACGGACGATCTCGCGGGCCTCCGCGGCCCCGGCGGACGCCAGCTCGGAGGGGCCGGTCAGATCGCCGGGCAGTCCCGTGTCGACCAGATACGTCGTGATGCCGCTGCCGCGCAGCAGCCTGCGGCCCGTTTCCAGTACGCCCAGTTCACGACGGCGGGCGAGATAGCGGGCGGGCGGACAGTGCGGTTCCAGGCCGAGCAGCGGAGGGCACCAGCGTCGTACGGCAAAACCGGTCTGCGTGTCGAAGAGGGTGGTGCCGGGCGCGGGCGGGCCCTCGGTGCGGGACAGCTGGGCCTCGAAGGTGCCGAGGCCCAGCTCCGTCCTCAGTACGCCGTGGCAGTACTGGTCCACGAGGGACGGCGTTTCGATCATCCGGACTCCCCGTGTGCTGGCCCCTGCTGTCACAGGGCCTAACGGGTGAACCCGGCACTAGGTGTTGCTGGGACCGCCCACCTGGATCCCCGCCATGCGCGTCCACTCGTACCGGCCCGTCTTCACCTTGGCGGCGAACTCGCCGTCGAAGTCCTCGTGGACGGTGATGCCGGCCTTCTGCACCGCCTTCTCGGCCAGCTCGTACGAGGGCGCCACCAGGTTGCCCCAGCCGCCGTCCTCACCGACGAGGACGATGCGGGCGCCGCGCTCGCCGATGTAGGCCACCTGGCCCTCGGCCCCGCCGTGCGCCTTGGAGAAGGCGCTGATCTGCTTGGCGAGCCGCGCCACCTTGCGCTCGGCCTTCGGGTCAACCTGCTGAGTCTCTGCCATGGCCAGGATGCTACCGACGGGTAGATCAAACGGCGACGGGCGGGGTGCGTGGCCTTGACCACGGGGGGGCGGGTGTGGTGCTCCCCCCCCCCCCCCCCCGCCCGTCTGCAGCCACTAACGCAGGAAGGGGTCCACCGCGACGGCGACGAACAGGATCGACACATAGGTGATGGACCAGTGGAACAGGCGCATCTCCTTCAGCTTCGCGCCCGTCACCTCGGCCTTGGCCCGGTTCTGCAGGCCGTGCGCCTCCCAGAGCCAGAAGCCGCCGGCCAGCAGTGCCACGAGTGTGTAGAACCAGCCCGTGTAGCCGAGCGGGGTCAGCAGCAGCGAGACCGCGACCATCACCCAGCTGTAGATCACGATCTGCCTGGCGACCACCTTGTTGGAGGCGACGACCGGCAGCATCGGCACGCCCACGCGCGCGTAGTCCTCCTTGACCTTCATGGACAGCGGCCAGTAGTGCGGCGGCGTCCAGAAGAACATGACGAGGAAGAGGATGATCGGCGCCCACGACATGGAGTCGGTGACGGACGACCAGCCGATGAGCACCGGGAGGCAGCCGGCGATGCCGCCCCACACGATGTTCTGCGAGGTACGGCGCTTGAGGATCATCGTGTAGACGACGACGTAGAAGAGGAGTGCGCCGAGGGAGAGCCACGCGCTCAGCCAGTTGACGGTGAAGCCGAACAGAAGCGTGGAGACGACCGCGAGGGTGATGCCGAAGGCGAGGCACTCGCGCGGGCTGACCATGCCGGTGACCAGCGGACGCTGCGAGGTGCGGTCCATGAGGGCGTCGATGTCGCGGTCGATGTACATGTTCAGCGCGTTGGCGCCGCCCGCCGAGAGGTAGCCGCCGACGCAGGTGAGCAGCACCAGCGTCAGGTCCGGCACGCCCCGCTGAGCCAGGAACATCACCGGAACGGTGGTGATGAGCAGCAGCTCGATGATCCGCGGCTTGGTGAGCGCCACGAACGCCTTGACACGGGCCCCGAACGGCCGGTGACTCGAGCTCCTGCTCTCCCCCAGCGCACCCTCCCCCAGTGCCTTAAGGGCCTGGGAGGTGCCCCCAGGACGGGATTCGACGGCCGTCACGCACACCCCTACAGAGACATCCCAGCAAGCCTCGTCCCTGTGAAGTCCCGGTAAAGGCTCGCGCGTACCACGCCACTGTAGACGTTGCCCATACCCCGACCTTCGCGGGGGTGGGGTCGTGTTGGGAGGGGCCGTACAGAAGCTCGATCGAGAGCTCGATTGAGCACTCGGATGAGCCGCTCCGTATTCAGTTGCCGAATGCGATCCGCCCAGTCGGGAGGCGGATTGCACATAGGCCCGGCAGTCTGGAATGACTCGAAAAATTGCACGTACTTACAAGGGTAGGCTCGACAGCGGCCGGTGGGCGTCCAGTGCGCCGGTATTCGACATGCGTGACATTTCGACATGCGTGACATGTGGAGAGGAGCCCTGACCCAGGGTGAGCACCAAGCCGACCACCACAGACCTCGAGTGGACCGAGTTGGACCAGCGGGCCGTGGACACCGCCCGCGTTCTGGCCGCCGACGCCGTACAGAAGGTCGGCAACGGCCATCCGGGTACGGCGATGAGCCTGGCGCCCGCCGCCTACACCCTCTTCCAGAAGGTGATGCGGCACGACCCGGCCGACCCGGACTGGGTTGCCCGCGACCGCTTCGTGCTGTCCGCCGGTCACTCGTCCCTGACCCTCTACACACAGCTCTACCTGGCCGGCTTCGGCCTGGAGCTGGACGACCTCAAGGCCTTCCGCACCTGGGGCTCGAAGACCCCGGGTCACCCGGAGTACGGCCACACCAAGGGCGTCGAGACGACGACCGGCCCGCTCGGCCAGGGTGTCGCCAACGCCGTGGGCATGGCGATGGCCGCCCGCTACGAGCGCGGCCTGTTCGACCCGGACGCCCCGCAGGGCGAGTCCCCCTTCGACCACTTCGTCTTCGCGATCGCCGGTGACGGCTGCCTCCAGGAGGGCATCTCCGCCGAGGCGTCCTCGCTGGCCGGCCACCAGAAGCTCGGCAACCTGATCCTGCTGTGGGACGACAACCACATCTCGATCGAGGGCGACACCGAGACGGCCGTCTCCGAGGACACCGTCAAGCGGTACGAGGCCTACGGCTGGCATGTGCAGCGCATCGCCCCGAAGCCCGACGGCGACCTCGACCCGCACGCCGTCTACAACGCGATCGAGGCCGCGAAGCAGGTGACGGACAAGCCGTCCTTCATCGCGATGCGCTCGATCATCGCCTGGCCCGCCCCGAACGCGCAGAACACCGAGGCCGCGCACGGCTCGGCGCTCGGCGACGACGAGGTGGCCGCCACCAAGCGTGTCCTCGGCTTCGACCCGGAGAAGTCCTTCGAGGTCTCCGACGACGTCATCAAGCACACCCGTCAGGCACTGGAGCGGGGCCGCGAGGCGAAGGCCGAGTGGGAGAAGTCCTTCCAGCTGTGGCGGCAGAACAACCCCGAGCGCGCCGCCGATTTCGACCGCATCAACGCCGGTGAGCTGCCGGCCGGCTGGGAGGAGAAGCTCCCCGTCTTCGAGCCGGGCAAGGGTGTCGCGACGCGTGCCGCCTCCGGCAAGGTGCTGCAGGCGCTGGGTGCGGTCATCCCCGAGCTGTGGGGCGGCTCCGCCGACCTCGCCGGGTCGAACAACACGACCATCGACAAGAACAGTTCGTTCCTGCCGGCGGACAACCCCCTGCCGGAGGCGAGCCCGTACGGCCGCACGATCCACTTCGGCATCCGCGAGCACTCCATGGCCGCGGAGATGAACGGCATCGCGCTGCACGGCCACACCCGTATCTACGGCGGTACGTTCCTGGTCTTCTCCGACTACATGCGCAACGCCGTGCGTCTGTCGGCGCTGATGCACCTGCCGGTGACGTACGTGTGGACGCACGACTCCATCGGTCTCGGCGAGGACGGCCCGACGCACCAGCCCATCGAGCACCTCGCGTCCCTGCGCGCCATCCCGGGCCTGAACGTGGTCCGCCCGGCCGACGCCAACGAGACCGCGATCGCCTGGCGCGAGATTCTCAAGCGCTACACCAAGGAGTTCGGCAAGGGTGCCCCGCACGGCCTGGCGCTGACCCGTCAGGGCGTGCCGACGTACGAGCCCAACGAGGACGCGGCCAAGGGCGGTTACGTCCTGTTCGAGGCCGAAGGGCCCGAAGGGCAGAGCGCCGAGGCGCAGGTCATCCTGATCGCCACCGGTTCCGAGGTGCACGTCGCCGTGGAGGCGCGCGAGCAGCTGCAGGCCGACGGGGTGCCGACGCGGGTCGTGTCCATGCCGTGCGTGGAGTGGTTCGAGGCGCAGGACCAGGGGTACCGGGACAGCGTCCTGCCGCCGCAGGTGAAGGCGCGGGTCGCGGTCGAGGCGGGCATCGGTCTCACCTGGCACAAGTACGTCGGGGACGCCGGTCGCATCGTTTCCCTGGAGCACTTCGGTGCTTCCGCCGACGGCAAGGTCCTCTTCCGCGAGTTCGGCTTCACTGCCGAGAACGTGGCCGCCAAGGCCCGGGAATCCCTCGCCGCCGCCCAGCGCTGACGCCCATATACGACACGTAGGAGATGTAATTCCATGACAGACGCACTCAAGCGCCTCTCCGAAGAAGGCGTCGCGATCTGGCTGGACGACCTGTCGCGCAAGCGGATCACGTCCGGCAACCTCGCCGAGCTGATCGACCAGCAGCACGTCGTGGGCGTCACCACCAACCCGACGATCTTCCAGAAGGCGATCAGCAGCGGTGACGGTTACGAGCAGCAGCTCGCCGACCTCGCCGCCCGCAAGGTCACCGTCGAAGAGGCCGTCCGCATGATCACCACGGCGGACGTCCGGGACGCCGCCGACATCCTGCGCCCGGTCTTCGACGCCACCGACGGCCAGGACGGCCGGGTGTCGATCGAGGTCGACCCGCGTCTGGCGCACAACACCAGGGCGACGGTCGCCGAGGCCAAGCAGCTGGCCTGGCTGGTCGACCGCCCGAACACGCTGATCAAGATCCCGGCCACCAAGGCGGGTCTGCCGGCGATCACGGAGGTCATCGGCCTCGGCATCAGCGTCAACGTCACGCTGATCTTCTCGCTCGAGCGCTACCGCGAGGTCATGGACGCCTACCTGTCCGGTCTGGAGAAGGCCAAGGAGCGCGGCCTGGACCTCTCCCTGATCCGCTCGGTCGCGTCCTTCTTCGTGTCCCGTGTGGACACCGAGATCGACAAGCGGCTCGACGGCCTGGGCACCGACGAGGCCAAGGCCCTGCGCGGCAAGGCCGCCGTCGCCAACGCGCGTCTGGCCTACCAGGCGTACGAGGAGGTCTTCTCCTCGGACCGCTGGAGCAAGCTGGAGAACGCGGGCGCCCGCAAGCAGCGTCCGCTGTGGGCCTCCACCGGCGTGAAGGACCCGGCCTACAAGCCGACCCTCTACGTCGACGACCTGGTGGCGCCGAACACGGTCAACACCATGCCGGAGGCCACGCTGCAGGCCACCGAGGAGCACGGCTCGATCACCGGCAACACGGTCGCCGGTACGTACGAGCAGGCCCGCGCCGACATCGACGCCGTCGAGAAGCTCGGGATCTCGTACGACGACGTGGTGCAGCTCCTCGAGGACGAGGGCGTCGAGAAGTTCGAGGCGTCCTGGAACGACCTGCTCAAGTCGACCGAGGCGGAGCTGGAGCGCCTCGCCCCCTCGGAGGGCTGAACCCTTGTCGAGCAGCAACCCGCTGCGTGACCCCGCCGACCGACGGCTCCCGCGTATCGCGGGGCCGTCGGGCCTGGTCATCTTCGGCGTCACGGGCGATCTGTCACGGAAGAAGCTCATGCCCGCCGTGTACGACCTCGCCAACAGGGGTCTGCTGCCGCCGGGCTTCTCCCTCGTCGGCTTCGCGCGCCGCGAGTGGCAGCACGAGGACTTCGCGGCCGAGGTCCACGACGCGGTCAAGGAGCACGCCCGTACGCCGTTCCGTGAGGAGGTCTGGCAGCAGCTCATCCAGGGGATGCGCTTCGTGCAGGGCACCTTCGACGACGACGAGGCGTTCGAGCGGCTGCGCGGCACCATCGAGGAGCTCGACAAGGCACAGGGCACGGGCGGCAACTTCGCCTTCTACCTGTCGGTGCCGCCGCGCTCCTTCCCCGTGGTCATCCAGCAGCTGAAGAAGCACGGTCTCGCCGACCAGACCGGTGGCTCCTGGCGCCGCGCGGTCATCGAGAAGCCGTTCGGCCACGACCTGAAGTCGGCCGAGGAGCTCAACAAGGTCGTCCACGAGGTCTTCGGCTCGGACCAGGTCTTCCGCATCGACCACTACCTGGGCAAGGAGACCGTCCAGAACATCCTGGCGCTGCGCTTCGCCAACACGATGTTCGAGCCGATCTGGAACCGGTCCTTCGTGGACCATGTGCAGATCACGATGGCCGAGGACATCGGCATCGGCGGCCGGGCCGGCTACTACGACGGCATCGGCGCCGCCCGTGACGTCATCCAGAACCACCTGCTCCAGCTGATGGCTCTTACGGCCATGGAGGAGCCCGCCTCCTTCGACGCGGACGCGCTGGCCGCCGAGAAGACCAAGGTTCTCGGGGCGGTACGGCTGCCGAAGGACCTGGGCCGGGACACCGTGCGCGGTCAGTACGCGGCGGGCTGGCAGGGCGGCGAGAGGGCGGTCGGGTACCTCCAGGAGGAGGGCATCGACGCCAAGTCGAAGACGGACACCTACGCGGCCATCAAGCTGGAGGTGGACAACCGCCGTTGGGCGGGCGTGCCGTTCTACCTGCGCACCGGCAAGCGCCTGGGCCGCCGTGTCACCGAGATCGCGGTCGTCTTCCAGCGGGCCCCGCACTCCCCCTTCGACCACACCGCGACGGAGGAGCTCGGCAAGAACGCGATCGTCATCCGCGTCCAGCCGGACGAGGGCGTGACGGTCCGCTTCGGCTCCAAGGTGCCGGGCACCTCGATGGAGATCCGGGACGTGTCGATGGACTTCGCCTACGGCGAGTCCTTCACCGAGTCCTCCCCGGAGGCGTACGAGCGTCTGATCCTTGACGTCCTGCTCGGCGACTCGAACCTCTTCCCGCGCACCGAGGAGGTCGAGCTGTCCTGGAAGATCCTCGACCCGATCGAGCAGTACTGGGACCAGAACGGCAGGCCCGCCCAGTACCCCTCCGGCACGTGGGGGCCCGTCGAGGCGGACGAAATGCTCGAGCGAGACGGACGGAGCTGGCGCCGGCCATGAAGATAGACCTCACGGACACCACGGCCAGCAAGATCAACAAGGCGCTGGTGCAGGGCCGTCGCGCCATCGGCACGCCGGCTGTCGGCATGGTGCTCACGCTGGTCATCGTGACGGACGAGGAGAACGCGTACGACGCCCTGAAGGCCGCGAACGACGCCTCGCACGAGCACCCCTCGCGCACCCTCGTGGTCATCAAGCGCGTCTCGCGCTCGCCCCGCGACCGTACGCAGTCCCGGCTGGACGCCGAGGTGCGGGTGGGCGCGGACGCGGGTACGGGTGAGACGGTCGTGCTCCGCCTGTACGGCGAGGTCGCGGACCACGCCCAGTCCGTCGTCCTGCCCCTGCTGCTGCCGGACGCCCCGGTGGTGGTCTGGTGGCCGGTGAACGCGCCCCTCGACCCGGCGAACGACCCGCTGGGCGCTCTGGCCCAGCGCCGGGTGACGGACTCGTACGCCGCGGAGCAGCCGGTACGGGAGCTGACGGCGCGCGCCGACACGTACACCCCCGGCGACACGGACCTGTCCTGGACCCGTATCACGCCCTGGCGTTCGATGCTGGCCGCCGCGCTCGACCAGGTCACCTGCGAGGTGGCGGCCGTCGAGGTGGAGGGCGAGGAGTTCAACCCGAGCTGCGAGCTGCTGGCGATGTGGCTGGCGGACCGGCTGGACGTGCCGGTGAAGCGGTCGCTGTCGAACGGGCCGGGCCTGACGGCGGTCCGCATGGCGACCGACACCGGCCAGATAGTCCTGGACCGGGCGGACGGCTCCCTGGCAACCCTGTCCATCGAGGGCCAGCCCGACCGTGCGGTGGCGCTGAAGCGGCGTGAGACGGCCGAGCTGATCGCGGAGGAGCTGCGGCGGCTGGATCCGGACGACACCTATGCCTCGGCGCTGCGGTTCGGGGTGGACCGGCTGAACCCTTCGCTGCCCACGCCGGACCCCTCCGAGGCCGTGGCCCCCAAAGGAGAAGAGGCCGCCGTCGAAGCTGCCGAGGAAGCTTCCGCACCGGAAGCGGAGGCAGAGCCGAAGGCGGAGGCGTCGGTGAACGACGCGGCCGAGAACAAGGCGACGAAGGCGGCGGCGAAATGAGTACTCCGCAGCTGGTCGTGCACCACGACAAGGAACTGATGGCGCAGGCCGCCGCGGCCCGCCTCATCACGAAGATCGTGGACGCGCAGGCCTCCCGGGGCTATGCCTCCGTGGTCCTCACGGGCGGTCGCAACGGCAACGGTCTGCTGGCCGCCCTTGCCGCCGCACCGGCCCGGGACGCGATCGACTGGGGCCGGCTCGACCTGTGGTGGGGGGACGAGCGCTTCCTGCCCGAAGGTGACCCGGACCGCAATGTCACGCAGGCCCGCGAGGCCCTGCTGGACTCCGTCCCGCTGGATCCGAAGCGGGTGCACGCCATGCCGGCGTCGGACGGGCCGTACGGGACCGATGTCGAGGCGGCGGCGGAGGGCTATGCGCAGGAACTGGCCCGGGCGGCCGGCCCGGAGAACCACGGTGCCGTGCCGACCTTCGACGTCCTGATGCTGGGCGTGGGCCCTGACACCCACGTGGCCTCGCTGTTCCCGGAGCTGCCCGCGGTCCGCGAGACGGACCGCACGGTGGTGGGCGTCCACGGCGCGCCGAAGCCCCCGCCCACGCGGGTGACCCTGACGCTTCCCGCCATCCGCGCGGCGCGTGAGGTCTGGCTGCTGGCGGCCGGTGAGGACAAGGCGGAGGCGGCCGCGATCGCCCTGTCCGGCGCCGGTGAGATCCAGGCCCCGGCAGCGGGCGCGACGGGCCGACAGCGCACCCTGTGGCTGCTGGACGCTGCGGCGGCCTCGCAGCTGCCCCGGTCGCTGTATCCGCCGGCTTCACCCTGAGGCGTTTTCGCCGTAGCACCGGACGGGCTGATTTTCAGCCCGTCCGGCGTTTGAGGACGAGGCCGTTGAGGCCGAAGCGGGGGTCCGGGGGCCTGCCCCCGGGTCGGGACGGGAAGGGGCGGCAGGGGCGAGGATCCCGGTGCCCGCACCCCTCACTTCACCGAACCCGCCATGACCCCCTGCACAAAGTGCTTCTGGAACGCGAAGAACACCACCACCGGCACCACCAGCGACACAAACGCCCCCGGCGCCAGCACATCGATGTTGCTCCCGAACTGCCGTATCTGCGACTGAAGCTGCACAGTCAACGGCTGTGAGGAACTGTCCGCGAACAGCAGCGCCACCAGCATGTCGTTCCACACCCACAGAAACTGGAAGATCGCCAGCGAGGCAATCGCCGGCCGCCCCACCGGCAGCACCAGCCGCGTGAAGATCCGCCACTCGCTCCCGCCGTCCATGCGAGCAGCCTCCAGCATCTCCTTCGGCATCTCGGCGAAGTAGTTCCTCAGCAGGAACACCGCGAACGGCAGCCCGTACGCCACATGGAAGAGCACGACCCCCGGAATCGTCCCGAACAGCCCCAGTCGGCCGAAGAGTTTGGCCACCGGCAGCAGCCCGATCTGCACCGGCACCACCAGCAGGGCCACCACGACCAGGAAGACGGCCTCCCGCCCGGGGAAATCCAGCCAGGCGAAGGCGTATCCGGCCAGCGCCGCCAGCACCACGACCAGCACGGTCGCCGGCACGGAGATCAGCACCGTGTTCCAGAAGGCCTGCGTCATCCCGGAGTTCTTCAGCAGCGCCGAGTAGTTGTCGAAGGACAGCTGCCCCGGGCTGCTGAACACTTTCCACCAGCCGCTGCTCGCCGAGTCCTGCGAGGACCGCAACGACGACAGGAACAATCCCGCGAGCGGTGTCAGCCACACCAGACCGATCACCACCAGGAAAGCCTGCACAAGCCCATTGCCCAGGCCACGCCTGACCGCGTTCATCGCTGACTCCTCCGGAAACGACGGACGTTGAAGACCATGGCGGGGACCACGAGCAGCAGGAGCAGCACACCCAGCGCACTGCCGAGCCCCTGGTTGTTGCCGCCGCCGAAGGACACCAGCCACATCTGGGTGGCGAGCACGGTCGCGTCCTCCTGCACCGGCCCGGGCGCGATGATGTACACGAGGTCGAAGACCTTCATCACATTGATCACGAGGGTCACGAAGACGACCGTGAGCACCGGTGCCAGCAGCGGCACCGTGATCCGCCGGAAGATCTGCCACTCGTTGGCGCCGTCCATCCGTGCCGCTTCCAGCGCATCGCGCGGCAGCGTCGCAAGCCCGGCGCCGATCAGGACCATCGCGAATCCGGTCCAGATCCACAGGTACGCCCCGATGATCGCCGGCGTGACGAGCATCGGCCCGAGCCACGAGATGCCCTGGTACGGCTGCGCGAAGTTCGACGCGGGCAACTCCACCGTGTACGAGCCGGACTTCAGCCCCGCGAAGTGGAAGGAGCCGTCAGCGGCCGTCGTCGTACTCCCGACCGTCTTTCCGTCGTCCGCCACCGCCTCGACCTTCATCCTGGGCAGCCCGCTCTCCCGCGGGTCGACCTGGCCCTGCTTCCCGCCCCCGCCGGGGGTGAAGTCCAGGTAGACGACCCCGCGCAACTCGTCGGGAGCGGCCTTGCGGTGCGCGGCGCCGTACGCGGGCTCGGCACCGCCCGGCAGGTCCTTCGGCGCGACGCCGACGAGCCCGAGCGCAACCGACCGTCCCGGCGACACGCTTCCGCTCGTCCGGTACGAGCCGTCCGGCCCCGCCTTCAGCCCCTGGCCCACGCGGGCCCGCGCGGTCGGATACTCCGATGTGCCCTTGAAGGCGTCGTGCACCGAGACAACGGCCGCGTTCAGCACGCCCTTGTTCGGGTCCTCGTCGTAGGCGAGCCGGAAGATGATGCCCGCCGCCAGGAAGGACACCGCCATCGGCATGAACAGCAGGAGCTTGAAGGCCGTCGCCCAGCGGACCTTCTCCACCAGTACGGCGAGGACCAGGCCGAGCCCGGTCAGCAGCGCGGGCGCCACGACGACCCAGATGGCCGTGTTCCGTACGGCTTTGAGGGTCGCCGGGTCCCGGAACATCTCGGTGTAGTTCTCGCCGCCCACGAAGCGCGTCCCGGACGCGTCGAAGAAGCTGCGGCCGATCGAGAACAGCACGGGGTACACGACCAGCGCACCCAGCAGGAGAAGCGCCGGGAAGACGAAGAGCAGGGCGATGAGCCGGGCCCGGCGGCGGGAGCGCCGGGCCCGTTCGACGCCCGCGACCGGGGGCGGACTTGTCTCTTTCACCAGAGTCGCGGTCATGACGCGTCAGCCCTTGTACGCCTTGGCCGCCGCGGCCTCCAGCTGCGCCGCGGTGCTCTTCGGGTTCGACGGGTCGCTCAGGAAGTCCTGGAGCAGCTTCCACTCGCCCGCGCCCTTCGTGCCGCCGAACGCCGCGGGTGCCTGGTCGGACATGTCGAAGCGGACCGAATCCCCGGCCGACACAAGGGACTTGGCGGTGGCGCGGGCGACGTCGTCGCCGTAGGAGTCGAGAGACAGCTTCTTGTTCGGGGACAGGAAGCCGCCCGCCTTCGCCCATACAGCCGCCGCCTCCGGGGTGGCCAGGTACTCCAGGAGCTTCATGCCGGCCGTGGCGTTCTTGCCGTCCTTGAGGACGACGGCTGCGTCGCCGCCGCTGACCACCGGGGCCTTGCCGCCGTCGACCGCGGGGAAGGGGAAGAAGTTCGCGTCCGTGCCGATGGTCTTGCCGAACTGGTCGTGGGCGACCCCGGCGACGAAGTCGCCCTCGTAGACCATGCCGGCCTCGGGCTTGGGTCCGAAGACCTTCTCCACCGAGCCCGGGAAGTCGGTGTTGAGGGCCTCCTTCTGGCCGCCCGCCATCAGCTGCTTGTCCTTGAAGAGCTTGCCGAGGGTGCCGAGCGCCTTGACCACCGAGGCGTCGGTCCACTTCAGCTTGTGGGCGGCCAGGGCGTCGTACTTCTCGGGGCCCGCCTGCGAGAGGTAGATGTTCTCGAACCAGTCGGTGAGGGTCCAGCCGTCCTGCCCGGCGACCGAGAAGGCGGCGAGCCCGGAGTCGGAGACGGTGTGTCCGGCCTTCAGCATCTCGTCGTACGTCTTCGGCGGCTTGACGCCCGCCTGGGAGAGGGCGGCGGGGCTGTACCAGACCGTCGACTTGTGGGCGGCCTTGAAGTAGAGGCCGTACAGGGTGCCGTCGACGCTGCCGTACTTCTTCCAGACGGGGGCGTAGCCCGCGTCCACGGCCTTGTGGGTGGTGGCGGACAGCGGCTTGAGCCAGCCCTTCTTGGCGAACTGCTGCAACACCCCGACCTGCGGGACCATCACCACGTCGGGCGCGTTGCCGCCTTCGATCTTGCTGCCGACGACGGTGGAGACGTTGTCGCCGGTGGAGATGAACTGCGTCTTGGCGCCCGTCTTCGCGCTGAACGCGTCCAGCACCTTCTGGAAGTTCTTCTGCTCGCTGCCGGTCCAGACACCGGCCACGGTGACCGTCTGCCCGCTGAGGGCCTTGTCGCCGCCGCCCGCGGTGACCGGTCCGCCGCCTCCGCAGGCGGTCGCGCCGAGGGAGAGGGCGAGGGCGGTGCAGCTCGCGAGCAGGGTCGTGCGTCGTCGCATCATCGTTGATGTCCCTTCAAGGGTGGGAAACTGACGAACAATCAGGGGGTGATGGGCGGTGGTGGTCAGAGGTCGTTGATCCACCAGGCCGCCGTCGAACCGGGCAGCACCCCGGCCGTGCAGGGGCCGCTGGAGAGCAGCGGGGTGCCGGAGACCGGTGCGGGCATGGGCGCCGTACCGAAGTTGACGGCGCAGACGAGGCCGTCGCCGCGGGTGAAGGCGAGGACGCCCGGCGGGGTCTCCAGCCAGTCGAGCGTTCCCTCGCCCAACTGGGGCAGTGCGGCCCTCAGTTGGAGGCCGTCGCGGTACAGGTGCCAGAAGGAGCGGGTGTCGGCGAGGGCGCGGTCGGTGGCGTACTCGGCGAAGTAGGACGGCTGCGGAAGCCACGGCCGCGCGCTTTCGGCGCCGGAGGTGAAGCCGAAGGGCGAGGCCTGCCCGGACCAGGGCAGCGGCACCCGGCAGCCGTCCCGGATGCGGGCGCGGCTTCCGGTGCGGCGGAAGATCGGGTCGGTGAGCACGTCGTCGGGCAGGTCGACGACCTCGGGCAGGCCCAGCTCCTCGCCCTGGTAGATGTACGCGGCTCCGGGCAGCGCCAGCATCAGCAGTGCGGCGGCGCGGGCGCGGGCGGTGCCCAGGCCGCTGCTCTCGGGTGCGGGTTCGCCGTAGCGGGTGACGGTGCGGACCTGGTCGTGGTTGTTGAGGACCCAGGTGACCGTGGAGCCCGTGCCGGCTATGTCCTGCATGGCCTCGGTGATGACCTTGCGGAAGGCGTCGGCGTTCCAGGGTGCGCTGAGCAGGTCGAAGAAGAAGGCCTGGTGGAGTTCGTCGGAGCGGACGTACTGCGCGTGTTCGCGTGCGGTCGGCACCGACACCTCGCCGACCAGCAGCCGCTCGCGGCCGTCGCGGGCCGTGTACTCCTCGCACACCGCCCGCCAGTGCCGCCACACGTCGTGCACCTCGGGCTGGTTCCAGGCGAGCGGGTTGACGGAGTCGCGGGTGCGGGCGTCGGCCTCGGGGTCGTCGGAGTCGGGCAGCTCGGGGTGCTTGTAGAGGCCGGCGGCCACGTCGATGCGGAAGCCGTCGATGCCCCGGTCCAGCCAGAAGCGCAGGACGCGGTCGAACTCGGCGCCGGTGGCGGGGTTGCGCCAGTTCCAGTCGGGCTGCTCGGGCGCGAACATGTGCAGGTACCACTGGCCGGGGCGGCCGTCCGGCTCGGTCACCCGGGTCCAGGCGGGGCCGCCGAACATGGAGTGCCAGTTGTTGGGTGGTTCGGAGCCGTCCGGGCCGCGGCCGTCGGCGAAGTGGAAGCGGGCGCGGGCCGCGCTGCCGGGCTTTGAGGCGAGGGCCTCCTGGAACCACGGGTGCTCGCTGGAGCAGTGGTTGGGCACGACGTCCAGCAGCACCTTGACGCCGAGCTTCCGGGCGGCCGCCATCAGCAGGTCGAACTCGGCGAGGTCGCCGAAGAGCGGGTCGACGTCGCAGTAGTCGGCCACGTCGTAGCCGTGATCGTGCTGCGGGGACGGATAGAAGGGGCTCAGCCAGATCCCGTCGACGCCCAGCTTCTTCAGATACGGCAGTCCGGCGCGGACCCCGGCCAGATCGCCGATGCCGTCTCCGGTGCTGTCCAGGAAGCTGCGGACGTACACCTGGTAGATCACCGCGTCACGCCACCAGCGGTACTTACTCAACATGCATGCATGTTAGGTAGGTGTGTCGTGAGGGTGTCAATGAAAGAAACAGAAGCTACTGGTGAGTTGGCATGGCAAAAGCGGACTTAAAGGGGCATCCTGAGGCCAGATGAGACTTCCGCGTTACTTAACGAGTAACTAGCGACTGGAGACGGCGGCCAGCTCCCGCGCCAGCCTCTGCACCGCTGCTGCGGGTGTCTCGTGCCCGGTCATCGCGTCGTGCACGACCGCCTGCACCACCAGGCTGACCTGGTCGTAGCGGGGGCTCTTGGGGCGCGGCGCGGCATGCAGGACGCTGGTGCGCAGGGTCGGCAGATACGGGAACCGCCGTATCAGCTCGGGGTCTTCGTACAGCGCGGCCCGTACGGGCGGCAGCGCGCCGCGGGTGAGGACCTGGCGCTGGACGGGCTCGCTGGTGAGATACGCGAGCAGGCGCGCGGCGGAGTCGGGGTGCCGTGTGTGCGTGTTGACGGCCAGGTTGGAGCCGCCGAGGACGCTCCTGCCGGGCCCGTCCGGACCGGGCAGTGGTACGGCTCCGATCCTGCCGGCGACCGGGGAGCCCTTGGCTGAAGCGCCGACGTAGGCGTAGGGCCAGTTGCGCAGGAAGAGCAGACGGCCGTCCTGGAAGGCCTGTTTGGACTCTTCTTCCTTGTAGGTGAGCGCCTTCTTCGGGATCCAGCCCTCGCGCACGCCCCGGGCGAGGAAGCCGATGCCCTCGCGGGCGGCGGCCGAGTCCACGGTGACGCGTGCGCCCTCGTCGCCGAGGATGCTGCCGCCCGCGGAGTAGACGGCCTCGGCGGCGTTGACGGTGAGTCCCTCGTACGGGAGGAACTGCCCCGCGTAGCCGTCGAGTCCGTACTTCGGCGCGATGGTCTTCGCGTCGTACTCCAGCTCCGCCCAGGTGCGCGGCGGCGGGACGCCCTCCTTGGCGAGGATGTCCTTGCGGTAGAGGAGCAGTCCGGCGTTGGTGACGTACGGGACGGCGTACAGACGGTTGTCGTAGGTCGCCGTGTCGACGACCGGCTTCAGGAAGCCCTGCATCGGGAAGCGGTCGCGGGGCAGCGGCCGTATCCAGCCCGCCGCCGCGAACTCCGAGGTCCAGCTGACATCGATGTTGAGGACGTCGAACCGGCTGCGGTCCCCGCCGCGCAGGTCGGTGACCATCTGCGCATGGGTCTCGTCGGCGGAGTCGGGAAGCTCGACGAGGGTGACCTTCTCGCCGGGGTGAGTGCGGTTCCAGCCCTGGAGAAGGGGGTCGAGGTAGTTGGTGAGGTCTCCGGCGGTGGCGAGCGTCAACGGCCCGCGGCCGCCCGCCGTGCCCTCGTCCGCGTGAGCGCCCGAGGTGACGTATCCGGTCATGACCACCACGAGAACAAGGAGGCCCCTACCCGCGGCATGGATCCACCGCATAGGTTCCTCCCTGTACACCGGCACCACGGGCATCGTCGCCCGGGGACAGAGGCCATGTATACCTGTTAGGTATGCGCGATACTAGGGCCTGGAGCACATTCCGAGGACAGGAGGACAGCACGAGTGCGCCTGCCCCTCCTGGCACTCCTGGCACGCGGTCCGGCCCATGGCTACGAGCTCAAGCAGGACCTTGAGCAACTGCTGGGCTCCGCGTACCCTCAGCCGAACGTCGGCCAGATCTACGTAACCCTCGGCCGCCTCGAGAAGCAAGGGCTGATCGAGGGCGAGGACGTCGAGCAGTCGAGCCGGCCCAACAAAAAGGTCTACCACCTCACCGACACCGGGCGGGAGGCGCTGCGCGCCTGGTTCGAGGAACCCGAGGACGAGCCGCGGGTGCGGGACGAGTTCTTCATGAAGCTGGCGCTCGCTCCGCAGACCGGTCTCGCCGAGCAGATCGCCCTGATCAACAAGCAGCGGCGCCAGTACCTCAACACCATGCGCGACCTGTCGAAGCTGGCCGCCGCCGAAGACCGCGACAACCGCATCGCCCATCTGCTGATCGAGGGCGCGATGCTGCACCTGCAGGCCGACCTCGACTGGCTGGAACGGTGTCAGGAAGAGCTGGAGGAGCTGGAGTGAGCGACAGTCCCGCTCCCGTGCTGCACGCAGAAGGCCTGGTCAAGACGCACTACGGCGAGGGCGCCCCGGCGCATGCCGTGCGCGGGGTGGACCTGTGCGTTCGGCAGGGCGAGTTCGTGGCCGTCACCGGTCCGTCCGGGGCCGGCAAGTCGACCCTGCTGCATCTGCTGGGCGGGCTGCAGCGGCCGGACGGCGGCAGCATCCGGCTGGACGGTGAGCGCACGGACGCCTGGAGCGAGGCGCGCTGGGCAGTGGAGCGCAGGAAGCGGATCGGGATCGTCTTCCAGTTCTTCAACCTGGTCTCCAATCTGTCGGTCGCCGACAACGTGGAGCTGCCGGCCCTGCTCGCGGGTGTCACGCCGAAGCAGGCGCGGGCCGAACGGGAGCAGCTGCTCGGCGAACTGGGGCTGGGCGGCAAGGAGCGCAGCATGCCCGGCGAGCTGTCGGGCGGCGAACAGCAGCGGGTCGCTCTGGCCCGCGCCCTGGTCAACCACCCGCCCCTCCTCCTGGCCGACGAACCCGCCGGCAGCCTGGACAGCAAGGGCACCCGTGAGGTGATGCGGCTGCTGACCCGCTTCCACCAGCGCGGCCAGACCATCGTGCTGGTCACCCATGACGCCCGGCTGGCGAGCGCCGCGGACCGTGTGATCAGCTTCTTCGACGGCCGGATCGCCGACGACGCGGAGCTGGAAGGCACCGGGGCGTCCCGCAAGAGCGGGATATCCGGGGTGCTGGAGCTCAGGGACTGACATGCGGGTGTACGACGATCCCCGGAAGGCCTGAGCCGTATGCGAGCAACACTGCGCTGGGCGCACTCCGATCTGCGCACGCACCGCGGCGAGGCGCTGTTCCTGGTCCTCGCCACCGCCGGGATCGTCGTGTCGCTGCTGCTGGCCACGGCCCTGTTCGGATACGCCACCAACCCCTGGCAGCGGATCTTCACCCAGGAGCGCGGCGCGCACGTCTGGCTCCACACCGACAAGTCCGCCCAGGCGGGAAAGCTTGCCGGACTGGACGGCGTGGAGTCCGTCGCCGGCCCCTACCCCACCGCCGTCACCACCCTCGCCGCACGCGGCACCCGCGCCTCGGTCGAACTGCGCGCGACCGCCGAGCGCCCCCGCGTCGGCCGCCCGCTGCTCGCCGCCGGCCACTGGCTGACGGCCGCCACTCCCGACGGCGTGGTCCTGGAGAGCCGCCTCGCCCGCGCCCTGCTCGCCGAACCGGGCGACACGCTCACCGTGCCGGGCACGGCCCGGACGGTGACCGTCGTGGGCGTGGCCGACAGCGCGGAGCCCCGCTACCGCGCGAACGAGCAGCCGGGCCTGGTCTGGGCCCTCCCCTCCGCGGTGCCGCACCCCACCGGCCAGGTCATCGGACTGCGCCTGACCGACCCCGAGGACACGGACTACGCCGTCCAGCGCGCCGTGACCGTCCTCGGCGCGGGGGCCATCGGCGAGGTCTCCACCTGGCAGCAGGCCCGCGCCGAGGCACAGGGCGACAACCGGCTGCTTGGCCAGGTCCTGGGCCTGTTCGGCCTCGGCGCACTGGTCGCCGCGGGCCTCGCCGTCCACGGTGCGATCGCCACCCGCATCCGCGGCCACCTCCGCGACATCTCGGTCCTGAAGGCGATCGGCTTCACCCCGGCCCAGGTCGTCCGCGTGTTCCTGTTCCAGCACATCGCCTACGCCGTCCTCGGCGCCGCAGCCGCGGCAACGCTCACCGAGGCCCTGGGCAGCCACTTCCCCGGCCGCCTCGGAGACGCCCTCGGCGTATGGCAGGGCCTGCCCGGCCACACCCCGACCCTCTTCGCCGTCCCGACCGGCGCCGTCCTCTTCATCGGCGCAACAACGGCCCTGGCAGCCTGGCGAGCGGGCCGCGTACCACCGGTCCCGGTGGCTCGGCCTGCGGGCGCCGGGGGCGGAGGGCTGGGCCTGGCCCGTCGAGCACTGGGCCTGGCGGCCACAGCCCCATCGCCCACCCGGCTGCCCGACCGGGGTCTACGGACACCCGTCCCCCAGGCACCCACCGACGGCCCCCCGACCGACCCGGCACCCCAATCCCCGGACTTGCAGCCCACCACCGCCCGACCTGCGGCAACAGGAGGCACGGGGCTGTCAGGGATGGCCCAGCGGGCCCTCGGGCTGAAAGCGGCAACCCCACCGGCCCACCGCCTGCCACACGAAACCCAAACGACACCCGCCCCCCAGGCACCCACCGACGGCCCCTCGACCGACCCGGCACCCCAATCCCCGGACTCGCAGCCCACCACCGCCCGACCTGCGGCAACAGGAGGCACGGGGCTGTCGGGGATGGCCCAGCGGGCCCTCGGGCTCGGCCCGCGGACCGCCGCTTCGGCGGGGCATGTGCCTTCGGGGCCGACGCGAGGGGTGTCCGGCCCTCGGGCCACGGGTGCGGTGGCTCAGGCCGGCGAGGCGGCGCATCGCGCCGCCGGCCTGCCCTCCGCTGCCCCCTCCGGCGGGCATCTCTCCGGCATGGCCCGGCGGGCCCTGGGGCTCGGTGTGCCACCCGCCCTGGTGCTGGGCTGGCACACTGCCTCGGTCCGTCGGCTGCGGTCCCTGGCCACCGTGGCCCGGCTGGCTCTACCCCTGCTGCTGATCGTCGTGGCGATGAGTGCCTGGACCACCATCGACCGTTTCCACAGCAGGCCCGAGCAGATCGGGCTGCCGGCCGCGCTCACCGTCCACGCCGACGCAGGTCTGAGCGACCGGGACGCCCGCACCCTGCTGCAGCGCGACCCGCAGGTCGCCGCCGTCTACCCGGGTGTCGAGGTCGCCGCCCTGGTGCCGGGCCAGACGGCCACGATCGCCCTGCGCGGCCTCGGCACCAGCCGGAACCCCTACCCGTACACCCTGGCCCAGGGCCGCCCCGCCCGAGGCAGCGACGAGGCGGTGGCCGGGCAGGGGCTCCTGGACCTGCTGGACGTCCGCGTCGGCGACTGGGTGCGGATGACGGTCGGCGACCAGCCGCAGATCCTGCACATCGTGGGCCGCAGCATCGAACCGGAGAACGCCGGCCGGGTCATCTCCACCTCCCTCGACACCCTCCGCGAGAACGACCCGCGCCTCACCCCCACCCTCTACCAGCTCCGTCTGCGCCCCGGATCCGACCCGCACGCGATCGCCGGCCGGCTGGCCGCCGCCGGGCACGGCCGGCTCGACGTGCACGCCGTGACCAACCCTGCCGACGGGCTCTCACCCCTGCGCTCGGTCGTCGTCGGCCTGATCGCCGTCCTGGCCCTCATCGGGCTCGTCGAACTGCTCACCGCGATCGGCGGCACCGTCCGCGAGGGCGAACGCGATCTGCTCGCCCTCAAGGCCATCGGTCTGTCCCCGCGCCAGATCACCGGGATCACCGTCACGGCCACCGGCTGCACCGCCCTGGCCGCCGTCCTCGCCGGTACGGCCCTCGGCACCCCCCTCGCGCACTGGCTGATCAACTCCCAGGGCAGATCCAGCGGCATCGGCGCGGGGATCGCCCAGAGCCCGTCACCGGTACTGCTCCTGCTCTTCGGTGCCGCCGCGGTGCTCGGTGCGGCTGCACTCGCCGCCCTCCCGGCGGCACGCGCGGCAAGACGACGGCTCGCGGACACCCTCAGCGCGGTGGCCTGAACGGGGCTGCCAGGCGCATCAACCGCCGTGGAAATCCTGCGGGTTGTGCGGCGGCGGGAAGCGGACGGTCACGCACCGCTCGCTTCCCCCCGGCCATCGCGGTGGTGCTACGCCCGCCCCCGCAGCTCCCGGTACTTGGCGACCAACGCCTTGCTGGACTCGTCCAGGCCCGCCACCTCAGTCCCCTCGGTCAGTGCGGGCTCGACCCGCTTGGCCAGCACCTTGCCGAGCTCGACGCCCCACTGGTCGAAGGAGTCGATGTTCCACACCGCGCCCTGCACGAACACCTTGTGCTCGTACAGCGCAACCAACTGGCCCAGCACGGACGGCGTCAACTCGCGCGCCAGGATCGTCGTCGTCGGGTGATTGCCCTTGAACGTCTTGTGCGCCACCAGCTCCTCCGGCACGCCCTCGGCCCGCACCTCGTCCGGTGTCTTGCCGAAGGCGAGGGCCTGCGTCTGCGCGAAGAAGTTCGCCATCAGCAGGTCGTGCTGCGCCTTGAGCCCCTCGCTGAGCTCGGCCACCGGCTCGGCGAACCCGATGAAGTCCGCCGGGATCAGCTTCGTGCCCTGATGGATCAGCTGGTAGTAGGCGTGTTGCCCGTTGGTGCCCGGCGTGCCCCACACCACCGGCCCCGTCTGCCAGTCCACCTCCCGCCCGTCCCGGCCCACGTACTTGCCGTTGGACTCCATGTCCAGCTGCTGCAGATAGGCGGTGAACTTGGAGAGGTAGTGGCTGTACGGCAGCACCGCATGCGACTGGGCGTCATGGAAGTTGCCGTACCAGACACCCAACAGGCCCAGCAGCAACGGCACGTTGGACTCCGCGGGCGCCGACCTGAAGTGCTCGTCAACCAGCCGGAACCCGTCGAGCATCTCCCGGAAACGATCCGGCCCGATGGCGATCATCAGCGCGAGCCCGATCGCCGAGTCGTACGAGTACCGGCCGCCGACCCAGTCCCAGAACTCGAACATGTTCGCCGTGTCGATGCCGAACTCCGACACCTTCCCGGCGTTCGTCGACAGCGCCACGAAGTGCCGGGCGACGGCACTCTGACCGGCTTTCAGCTCACCGAGCAGCCACTCCCGCGCCGAGGTCGCGTTCGTGATCGTCTCGATGGTGGTGAAGGTCTTGGAGGCGATGACGAAAAGCGTCTCCGCCGCATCCAGGTCACGGGTCGCCTCATGCAGGTCGGCGCCGTCGACGTTCGACACGAAGCGGACCGTGATGTCGCGGTCGGTGTAGCTGCGCAGCACCTCGTACGCCATCGCCGGACCCAGGTCGGAGCCCCCGATACCGATGTTGACGACGTTCTTGATGCGCTTGCCGGTGTGGCCCGTCCAGACGCCGGAGCGGACCCGCTCGGCGAACTCGGCCATCTTGTCGAGCACCGCGTGCACACCCGGCACGACGTTCTCCCCGTCGACCTCGATCACCGCCTCGCGCGGGGCGCGCAGCGCGGTGTGCAGTACGGCGCGGTTCTCGGTCGTGTTGATCTTCTCGCCGCGGAACATGGCGTCCCGCAGGCCGAAGACGTCGGTGGCGGCGGCCAGCTCACGCAGCAGCCGCAGGGTCTCGTCGGTGACGAGGTGCTTGGAGTAGTCGATGTACAGGTCGCCGACCTGGAGTGTGTACCCGGCGCCGCGTCCCGGGTCTGCGGCGAACAGGTCCCGCAGCCGCACTTCGCCGAGCTCCTCACGGTGCTTGGCCAGCGCGGTCCACTCGGGCGTCTGGTTGAGCCTGTTACGGACGTCTGCGTTCATTTCGGACTTCAGCCTTCTTTCCTGCCTTGCCCCGCTGCCGGTCCCAACCTAGTTGATCAGCGCGTGACATGACCGTCGTGGTGTCGCCGTGCGGCGCACCCACAGGTACGTCCGGCTTGCGGGCAGGTATCAGGGCGAGGACCGACAGGACGAAGAAGGCGGCGGCGAGCAGGGCCGGCGTGTTCAGACCCCAGGCGGTGGCGACCGCGCCGCCGAGCAGGGCGCCCAGCGGTGCCCCGGCGACGGCCAGGGTGCGGAAGGCGGAGCTGACCCGGCCGAGCAGTTCGGCAGGGGTGCGCTGCTGCATCAGCGTGGTCGTGTTGACGTTCCACACCATTCCCATGAAGCCGAACACGGCGAGTGCCGCCGCCGTCGGGGTCAGACTGCGCACGCTGCCCATGACGACCAGGGTGCCCGTCTGTACGAGGCCGGCGAGCAGTACGGCCCGCATGGGTCCGAGCCGGGCGGTTACCTGCCGGTTCGCGACTCCCCCGGCCAGACCGCCGACGGTGTACGCGGTGGTCGCCGCCGCGTATCCGGCGGTGCCCGCGTCCAGCCGGCCGGTCACCAGGACGACCAGGGTGGCGATGAGAGCGCCCATGCCGATGTTGCACAGGGCGGTCGCGGCGCACAGTCCGCGCAGGGCACGGTCGCGCCACAGCGTGCGCAGTCCCGCCGCGATCTCCCGGCGCAGGGTGCTGCCCGCCGGTTTCGGCCCGCGCTCGGGTGTGGCGGTGCGCAGCGAGGAGACCAGCGCGGCGGCCACCAGGAAGGTCCCCGCGTCGGCCGCAAAGGGGGCGGCGGCCCCGGCGGCCAGCAGCAGCGGTACCGCCGGTGCCCCCATCAGGCCGCCCGCGATCTGCTGTCCCGTCATCAGCCGGGCGTTGGCACTGCCGAGCGCCTCCGGAGCCACCAGGACGGGCAGCAGGGCCGTGGAAGCGTTGTCGAAGAGCGTCTGGAGGGTGGTCAGCACGAAGGCCAGCACGATGAGCAGCGCGATCGAGGCGTGGCCGAGCGCGACGGCCACGGCGAAGGCGGCGACGAGCAGTGCTCGTACGGCATCGACCGTCCACATGGCGCGTCGCTGGTCCACGCGGTCCGCGACCGCGCCGCCGAACAGTCCGAAGACGATCCAGGGCAGATAGCCGCAGGCGGTCACGGACGCGATGAGCAGGGGGCGGTCGGTCAGGGAAGCGGCGAGCAGGGGCAGCGCCGCACCCCGCAGCGCGTCTCCGAACCGGGACACCACCGCGGCCGTCCACAGCCGCCCGAATCCCCCACGCCACGCGGGCGCAAGACTGACAACTCCCTCGACCGTCGCCACAACTCCCCCTCACGATCTGCCGATGCACAAACCGTAGAGGGCACCACTGACAATCGGTCCTCAGGCGACCGGGGGCCGGGTACGAAACAGCTCCGGCCAGGCACCCCTCGGTGCCCGGCCGGCTCTCAACTCCTAGATCTCGCCCCGCAGTTTGGCGAGCGCCTCGGCGAGGATCGCCTCGCCGTCCGCGTCACTGCGCCGCTCCCTGACGTACGCGAGGTGCGTCTTGTAGGGCTCGGTGCGCGGCGGGTCCGGCGGGTTGTCCCGGTCCTGTCCGGCGGGGAAGCCGCAGCGCGGGCAGTCCCAGGTCTCGGGAACCTGCGCGTCGCTGGCGAAGCTGGGCTGCGTCTCGTGCCCGTTCGAGCACCAGAAGGAGATGCGCAGACGCGGCGCGGACTCGCCGCGCTCGGCCTCGCCCATCGGCCCCGCCCCGACCCGGCTTCCTCGGATCGCGTTGCCACTTGCCACGGTCGTAACTCCCTGCGTGATGGTGCCGCGAAGCGAGTCGGCGTTTCGCTTCGTTGCGAGCGCCTCAGTCTACGTAAGGCCCAACGCGCGTCCAGTGATTGGAGTTACACCCCCCACACCTAGACGCAAGCCCCATGATAGGCCGCGCTCAGCTGCGCGTACCGAACATGGGGCCTTACGTGCGGAATGTACGTGCTGTGTGTGTCGCTGCTCAGCTGTTCGACTTCATGAGGATGCCGAGTACGACAATGCACGCGAACCAGAGCAGACCGATCACCACGGTGATCCGGTCGAGGTTGCGCTCGGCGACCGAGGAGCCGCCGACGGACGACTGCATGCCGCCACCGAACATGTCGGAGAGGCCGCCGCCCTTCCCCTTGTGCATCAGCACCAGCAGCATCAGCAGCAGGCTGAAGACGATCAGGGCGATCGAGAACCCCAAAACCACGGCTGGACCAACTTCCTCGGATTCGGATGGACGACGGGGGCACAGCAACCAGGCTGTGCCCCCGCAAGGGTACGACGTATCGCCGCTACCGCATACTCCCAGCTCGTGTCACTGGTCGCGGAAGCGCACGATCTTGACGAACTCGTCCGCGTCCAGCGAGGCACCGCCGACCAGGGCGCCGTCGATGTCGGCCTGCGCCATGATCTCGGCGACGTTGCCGGCCTTGACGGAGCCGCCGTACTGGATGCGGACCTGGTCGGCCAGTTCCTGGGTGTACAGCTCGGCGATCTTGCCGCGGATGGCGGCGCAGACCTCCTGGGCGTCCTCGGCGCCGCAGACCTTGCCGGTGCCGATGGCCCAGACGGGCTCGTAGGCGATCACGATCGTCTCGGCCTGCTCGGCCGGGAGGTCCTTCAGACCGCCTTCGACCTGGGCGAGCGTGTGCGTGACATGGTTGCCCGCCTCGCGGACCTCCAGCTCCTCGCCGACGCACAGGATCGGGGTCAGGCCGTGCTTGTAGGCCGCCTTGACCTTGGCGTTGACCTGCTCGTCGGTCTCGTTGTGGTACTGGCGGCGCTCGGAGTGGCCGATGGCCACGTACGTGCACTTCAGCTTGGCCAGCATGGCGCCGGAGATCTCGCCGGTGTAGGCGCCGGAGTCGTGCGCCGAGAGGTCCTGGGCGCCGTACTTGATCTTGAGTTTGTCGCCGTCGACCAGGGTCTGCACGGAGCGCAGGTCGGTGAAGGGCGGCAGGACGGCGACCTCCACGGCCTCGTAGTCCTTGTCCGCGAGGGCGAAGGCGAGCTTCTGGACATGGGCGATGGCCTCGAGGTGGTTGAGGTTCATCTTCCAGTTGCCCGCCATCAGCGGCGTGCGCGTGCTCATTAAGGTCAGTCCTCCAGTGCGGCGAGGCCGGGGAGCGTCTTGCCCTCGAGGTATTCGAGGGAGGCGCCGCCGCCGGTCGAAATGTGGCCGAATGCGTTCTCGTCGAAGCCCAGGAGGCGCACAGCCGCGGCGGAGTCGCCGCCGCCGACGACCGTGAAGGCCGGGGAGTCGAGGAGGGCCTGGGCGACCGCCTTGGTGCCCTCGGCGAAATCGGGGTGCTCGAAGACGCCCATCGGGCCGTTCCAGAAGACGGTGGCGGCGTCGGCGATCTTCGAGGCGTACAGCTTGCGGGTCTCCGGACCGACGTCCAGGCCCATCTGGTCGGCGGGCACGGCGTCCGCGGCGACGGTGGCGGGGCTCGTGGAGGCCTTCGCCTTCAGGTCCGGGAACTCGGGGCCGACCACCACGTCGACGGGCAGGACCAGCTCGACGCCGGTCTTCTCCGCCCGCTCGATGTACTCCAGGACGGCCGGGATCTGGTCCTCCTGCAGGAGGGACTTGCCGATCTCGTAGCCCTTGGCCTTGAGGAAGGTGTACGCCATGCCGCCGCCGATGAGCAGGCGGTCGGCCTTGCCGAGCAGCTGGTCGATGACGGCGAGCTTGTCGGAGACCTTGGCGCCGCCGAGGGCGACGACATACGGCCGCTGCACGTCTTCGGTGAGCTTCTTCAGTACGGCGACCTCGTTCGCGATGAGGTAGCCGGCGGCGTGCGGCAGGCGCGCCGGGAGATCGAAGACCGAGGCGTGCTTGCGGTGCACAGCGCCGAAGCCGTCGCCGACGTAGACGTCCGCGAGGGCGGCCAGCTGATCCGCGAACTCGCCGCGCTCGGCGTCGTCCTTGGAGGTTTCGCCCGCGTTGAAGCGCAGGTTCTCGATGACCGCGACCTGGCCGGGCTCGAGGCCGTCGACGGCCGCATGCGCGGCGGAGCCGACGGTGTCCTGGGCGAAGGCCACGGGGGCGCCCAGCAGTTCACCGAGCCGCTCGGCGGCGGGAAGCAGGGAGAAGGCCGGGTCCGGCGCGCCCTTGGGGCGGCCGAGGTGCGAGGCCACGACCACCTTGGCGCCCGCGTCCGCGAGGGCCTTGACGGTGGGCAGGACGGCGCGGATGCGGCCGTCGTCGGTGATGCGGCCGTCGGCGAGCGGCACGTTGAGGTCGGCGCGGACGAAGACCCGCTTGCCGTCCACGCCGTCGGCGAGAAGTTCGTCGATCGTCTTCATGTGAGGACACTCCTGGTGAGGGCTGCTCTGATCGTACGAGGGCTGATCCGTACGTGAGTCAGGGCTCGGGCGGCGCGTCCCTGCGCTGCCCGAGCCCTGCGTTCACATCGAGTTGCCTGCTCTGTGGATCAGATCAGAGCTGGTTGCCGACGAAGACCGTCAGGTCGACGAGGCGGTTGGAGTAGCCCCACTCGTTGTCGTACCAGCCGAGGATCTTCACCGAGTTGCCCTCCTGGACCATGGTCAGGGAGGAGTCGAAGGTGCAGGAGGCCGGGTCGCTGACGATGTCCGAGGAGACGATCGGGTCCTCGGTGTACGACAGGTAGCCCTTGAGGTCGCCGTCCTCGGAGGCCTTCTTGAACGCGGCGTTGACCTCGTCCTTGGTGACCTCGCGCTGCAGCGTCACGACCAGGTCGGTGGCCGAGCCGGTGGGGACCGGGACGCGCATGGCGATGCCGTCCAGCTTGCCCTTGAGCTGCGGCAGGACCAGGGCGGTGGCCTTGGCGGCACCGGTGGTGGTCGGGATGATGTTCTCGGCGGCGGCGCGGGCGCGGCGCAGGTCCGAGTGCGGGAAGTCCAGGATGCGCTGGTCGTTGGTGTACGCGTGGACCGTCGTCATCAGGCCCTTGACGATGCCGAAGTTCTCGTCGAGGACCTTCGCCATCGGCGCCACACAGTTGGTGGTGCAGGACGCGTTGGAGATGACGTGGTGGTTGGCCGCGTCGTACCTGTCCTGGTTGACACCCATCACGATGGTGATGTCCTCGTCCTTGGCCGGAGCCGAGATGAGGACCTTCTTGGCGCCGCCGGCGATGTGCTTCTCGGCGTCGGCCTTCTTCGTGAAGATGCCGGTGGACTCGACGACGATGTCGACGCCGAGTTCGCCCCACGGGATGTCGGCGGGGTTGCGCTCGGAAAGGACCTTGATGGTGTGCCCGTCGACGGTGATGGTGTCGGCGGTGTGCGACACCTCGGCCTTGAGGCGGCCCAGGATGGTGTCGTATTTGAGCAGGTGGGCGGTGGTCGCGGTGTCACCCAGGTCGTTGACAGCCACGATCTCGATGTCTGCACCCTGCTCCAGCAGTGCGCGGAAGTAGTTGCGACCGATACGACCGAAGCCGTTGATGCCTACGCGGATCGTCACGAACCGATCTCCTCGTTGGTACGCCGGCCATGCGGTGCCGGCGAGCTCTGTTTGGGATGTCCCCGACCACCCCCGACCCTACCTCCCTGAGGGCCCCGGAGTGACATCGAGACGCCCCATACATGGGCAGGCGGTCCGTACCCGCCAGTAGGGGTACGGACCGCCCGGGACGAAAGATCCGATCACTCTTTTTGACTACGGAGGGCTAGTCATCGTTGACCGGGGTGTTCACCCTTCCAGGGCCGCGAGGGCCTTCTTGATGAGGCTGTTGCGGTCGGCCGCCGCGCTGACGTGCTCCAGGCCGAAGCCCAGCAGCACGGTCCGGTCGGTGGTGATCGCTCCGTATGTCCTGAACAGGGCGCCGGTGCGCGTCCAGTCCTTGAGGACGGCCGGGCTGCCCGCGGGCGGTCCGGACGCGCTCCAGGCGCCGAGCGACGTCTCGAAGCCCTCGGTCTGGGTCGGCGTGCCACCGATGACGAGCGAGGCGTCGTCGGCGAGGACGCCGTGGCCGCCGGTACCCGGGTCGGTGACGTAGCTGATGGAGACCTCGACGGACTTGCCGGCGTACGCGCTCAGGTCGAAGTTGACCTGCTGCCAGCCGTTGGAGGCACCGGTGAGGCTGTGCCAGGAACCGCTCGTGCCGGTCGGGGTGCAGTCGTTGCCGGCGATGGTCAGATAGTGCTTGAGCCACGGGTGCTCGTTCACCAGGAAGCCCGCCCCGCACTCGCTCGGTACGGTCTGCCTGGTCGCGCCGCCCTTCTCCGGGAGGGTCGTCCAGTCGTCGGCACCGGTGGTGTGGGCCTCGACGATGACGTGGTCGTAGCCGGGCTCGGTGTCCCAGAGCAACTGGCTGCGCAGGGTCGGCTGCTGAGCCGCGGTGACACCCGTGAGGTCGATGGTGCGGGTGAGGCGCTTATAGGCGTCGTCGGTGTGGACGGCGGCCGCCATGAAGGAGCCGGCGTACGGCCCGTACGGGTTGACGGTCCCAGCGAACTGGCCTGCGCCCGCACTGGCGAACTGCGGGTACTTGTCGGCGGGCAGCGAGTCGGAGGTGACGCTGTAGGTGCCCGCCTTGTCGAGCGGGTTGCCGGTGGCGGCACCGAGCGACCCGCTGAAGCCGTCGAGCTCGCCGGAGCCGGTGAAGCCGGTGGCCCCGGGGGTCGACGTACGGGAGTAGGCGCCCAGGTAGTACTGGCTGAAGTCGTTCGACAGGGTGCCCCCGCCGAGGTCGACGCTGCCGCCGGCCTGCTCGCCCGCCTCGATCAGCTTGCCGCCCTCGTTGAGGTAGGCGCGCAGCTGGAGCTGGGTGGCGTTGCCGGGGACACTCGCCCCTGTGTAGTGGACGACCGTCCTGAAGTGCTTCAGCACGCCGAGCGCGTCGGGTGCGCCCTGGGTGGCGACGTCCCAGACGATCGCCTTGCGGCCGTTCGCCTTCAGCGCGTCCACGTACGTCTGCGCCTGTGCGGCGGCCGCGCCCTCCTCGGCGACGACGAGGGTGTCGGCCTTGGGCCGCTGGGCGACGGTGTAGGTGAAGTGCTCGCTGGAGACCTTCTTGCCGCTCCTGCCCTTGCCGGTGAACCACACCTCGACCTTGTCGCCCGGGGCGCCGTCCTTGACCTTGGCCCGGTACTCGTCGAAGTGCAGGTTGTCGTCCCCGCCGTAGGTCTCGCCGCCCTTCCATGCCTTGAGCCCCTCATCCTGCGTACGACCGCCGTTGACGCGGTACTTGAGCTCCTTGTCGCGCACGGCCTTGCGTACGACGACGGAGACCTCCTGGTCGGCGCCGCGCGAGTACGACGTGGCGAACGTGGCCGGGGTGAAGTCGGCGGCGGTCAGGCCGAGCGAGGAGGACGGCGTGTCGGGGTGCAGGGCGGTCTCGGCGACCGACAGCGCGAACGGGATGTTCTTCTCGAACTCCTGCTGGATCAGCTTCTCGTCGTCCGGGAAGTTGAAGACGGACTGGCAGTCGGCCGCGTTCCACTGGTCGTTGGGATCGATGTTCGACGCGGTCTGGCACGTCGACATCTCCGGGGTGAACATCGACATGCCGTTGACGTTCGCCGCGTGTCCGTCCGCCTCACCGTTGGTGGTGTACAGCTCGGAGGAGACCTGCGGGCGGTAGCCGGGTATCGCGGAGTGGTCCGGCGAACCGGCGAGGGCCTTGTAGACCACGTCGTCGGGCGTGGGGGTGGCCACCTGCCAGCCGACGCCGTAGAGCAGAAGTTCGGCGGCGGAGTGGTAGTTGATGCCGTACGTGAAGCCGATGCGTTTCTCGAAGGCGTCCAGCGCCCTGGTCTCGGGCTCGGAGGCGGGGCTCGCGCCGCGATAGGTCTCGCTGGTGGGGTTGGGGGACGAACCCTCGTCGTCGTAGCCCCACTTGTAGGGGAAGTTGCGGTTGAGGTCGACGCCGTCACCCGTGGAGATGACGCCGTCGCCGTTGACGTCACGCAGGTTCTTGCGCCACAGACGGGTCTGGGAGTTCTTGAACGTGTAGTCGTAGCCGTCCGGGTTGGCCGAGATCACGAACCACAGCTCGGTGGAGTCCACGATCTTCTTGATGCGCTGGTCCGTCTTGTAGTGGTCCAGGTAGTAGTGCATCAGCCGACGGGTCATCTCCGGCGTGATCCACTCGCGCGCGTGCTGGTTGGACAGGTAGAGGACGGAGGGCTTCGAGCCGTCCTTGGACTTCTTCGCGCCCTTGGTCAGTTTGAGGGCGAGGATGTCCTGTCCGTTGACGGTCTTGCCGATGGAGACGACCTTGGTGAGGCCGGGGTTCTCCTGCCCGGTCCGGACGATCTCCTCCTTGAGGCCACCGCTTCCGCTGTACGGGCGGAACACGCCCTGGGCGGCGGCGTCCACGCGCTTGACGGCCCTGTCCGAAAGCGTGTGTTCGGTGAGGTCGACACCCTGCTTCTTGAGCTTGTGGGCCTGTTGGGCGGTGAGGTAGACCTCGACGGAGGCCGTGCCCTTCTCCGGGACCTGGTCGCTGAGTTCGTCGCCGTCCTGTCCGGCTGCCAGCAGCAGGGGTACCTGCTTGGCGGTGACGTCGGCGCGATAGACCTTGACCTCGGTGGGGTCGGATCCCTGCGAACTTCCGTTCTGCGCCTGGGCGATGGGTGCGAGGCCCGCTCCGCCGAGCAGGAGCGCGCCGACAGCGAGGATCGATCTCGCTCTGTGTCTCATGAACCCCCCTAGCAATGGTCCGCCACAGCAGCGAACTGTTGCCAGGCTCATGACACTTCATGATCGAGTCAAGGGCGCCTCATGGACAGACAAATGCCGGTGCCCGCGCCCCAAGTGGACGCAGACACCGGCAGGTTGAGCGACCTTCAGGTGTACTTCTGCCGGCTCAGCCGACCAGGTTGTCGGCCATCTCCTCGGTGATGCTGGACTCCGTGCCCGGAATGCCGAGGTCGGAGGCGCGCTTGTCGGCCATCGCAAGGAGCCGGCGGATACGGCCGGCGACGGCGTCCTTGGTCAGCGGCGGGTCGGCGAGCGCACCCAGCTCCTCCAGCGAGGCCTGCTTGTGCTCCATGCGCAGCCGCCCGGCGGCCGCGAGGTGCTCGGGAACCTCGTCACCGAGGATCTCCAGGGCGCGCTGCACGCGGGCACCGGCGGCGACGGCCGCGCGGGCGGAGCGGCGCAGGTTGGCGTCGTCGAAGTTGGCGAGACGGTTCGCCGTGGCCCGCACCTCGCGGCGCATCCGGCGCTCCTCCCAGGCCAGCACCGACTCGTGCGCGCCGAGCCGGGTGAGCAGGGCGCCGATCGCGTCGCCGTCACGGACGACCACGCGGTCCACACCGCGCACCTCGCGCGCCTTCGCGGCGATCGACAGCCGACGGGCGGCGCCGACCAGGGCGAGCGCGGCCTCCGGGCCGGGGCAGGTGACCTCCAGGGAGGAGGAGCGGCCGGGCTCGGTCAGCGAGCCGTGCGCCAGGAAGGCGCCGCGCCAGGCGGCCTCCGCATCGCAGGTGGCCCCCGAGACCACCTGTGGGGGCAGACCCCGGATCGGGCGGCCGCGGCCGTCGACCAGGCCGGTCTGCCGGGCCAGCTGGTCACCGCCGGCGACGACCCGTACGACATAGCGCGAGCCGCGGCGCAGTCCGCCCGGCGCCATCACGATCAGTTCGGAGCTGTGACCGAAGATCTCCAGGATGTCCCGCTTCAGGCGCCGCGCCGCCATCGCGGTGTCCAGCTCCGCTTCGATCACGATGCGCCCACTGACCAGGTGGAGGCCGCCGGCGAACCGCAGAATGGCGGAGACCTCCGCCTTTCTGCAGCAGGTCCGGGTGACGGGGAGCCGGGAGATCTCATCCTTCACCGCTGCCGTCATCGCCATGGGCCGATCCTTCCATGCATCCGAAAAATACGGTCGTACGCGGCGGCCAGCAGCTCCGGGTCGTGCCGCGGAGTTCCGTCCCTCCGGGCCACCGGCGCCAGCTCGACCGCGGCGCCGAACCGCTTGGCGGCCTCGGTGAGCACGTCGCGGTCGGGCACGGCGGCCTCGTCGGCCAGCACCACGTCCAGGGCGAGTTTAGGGGCGTGTCGTCCCAAAACCTCCAAATGACGCTGCGGGGAGAAGCCTTCGGTTTCTCCGGGCTGCGGGGCGAGGTTCAGCGAGAGTACCCGGCGTGCCTTCGTCTCGGTGAGGGCGTCCAGGAGTTCGGGAACGAGCAGGTGCGGGATGACCGAGGAGAACCAGGAGCCGGGGCCGAGGACGACCCAGTCGGCGTCCAGGACCGCCTCGACGGCCTCGGGGACGGCGGGCGGGTCGTGCGGCACGAGGTGCACGGACTGCACCTCGCCCGGTGTGAGCGCCACAGTCGCCTGCCCCCGCACGGTGTCGACGTCCTCGGGCCGCTCCGGGTCGTGCCCCTTGACCAGGGCCTGCAGCTCCAGGGGTACGGCGGACATGGGCAGCACGCGCCCGTGCGCTCCGAGCAGCCTGCCGACCAGGTCGAGGGCCTGGACGTGGTCGCCCAGCTGCTCCCACAGAGCGACGATCAGGAGGTTGCCGACCGCGTGTTCGTGCAGGTCGCCCTTGGACTGGAAGCGGTGCTGGATGACACGGGCCCAGGTCTGGCCCCAGTCGTCGTCGCCGCACAGCGCGGCCAGCGCCTTGCGCAGGTCGCCCGGCGGCAGCACGCCCAGTTCGTCGCGCAGGCGTCCGCTGGAGCCGCCGTCGTCGGCCACGGTGACGACGGCGGTGAGGTCGCCGGTGATCCGGCGCAGCGCGGCGAGCGAGGCGGACAGGCCCATGCCGCCACCGAGGGCGACCACCTTGGGCTGGGCGCCGCGGCGGCGCGGCCGGGCGCCACGGGCTTCGACGGGCCGGCCCGCGCGAGACTCGGGCACGACCCGGCGCAGCCTGCTCAGCCGCAAAGAACGCTCCGTCATTCGCGTCCCATGTCCCGGTGCACGACCACCGTCTCCACGCCCTCGGCCGCAAGACGTGCGGCGAGCTTCTCCGACATGGCCACCGAGCGGTGCTTGCCGCCCGTGCAGCCGATGGCGATGGTCACGTACCGCTTGCCCTCGCGCCGGTAGCCGGCCGCGATGAGGCGCAGCAGCTCGGCGTAGCGGTCGAGGAACTCCTTGGCACCGGGCTGGTTGAAGACGTACGCGGCGACCTCTTCGTTCAGGCCGGTGAAGGGGCGCAGCTCGGGCACCCAGTGCGGGTTGGGCAAGAAGCGCATGTCCGCGACCAGGTCGGCGTCGACCGGGAGGCCGTACTTGAAGCCGAAGGACATGACGGTGGCCCGCAGCTCGGGCTCCTCCTCGCCGGCGAACTGGGCGTCCATCTTGGCGCGCAGCTCGTGCACGTTCAGGCTGGAGGTGTCGATCACCAGGTCGGCGTCGCCGCGCAGCTCGCGCAGCAGCTCGCGCTCTGCGGCGATGCCGTCGACGATGCGGCCGTCGCCCTGCAGGGGGTGCGGGCGGCGCACCGACTCGAAGCGGCGCACCAGGGCGTCGTCGGAGGACTCCAGGAACACGATCCGCCGGGTGACGTGCTTGGCCTCCAGGTCGGCGAGGGACTCGCGGAGGTTGTCGAAGAAGCGACGCCCACGGACGTCGACGACGACCGCGATCCTGGCGACGTTGCCCTGCGAGCGGGCGCCGAGCTCCACCATGGTGGGGATCAGCGCGGGCGGCAGATTGTCGACGACGAACCAGCCGAGGTCCTCCAGACACTTGGCGGCGGTCGACCTGCCCGCACCGGACATGCCCGAGATGATCACCAGCTCCGGGATGGCCACCTCGGGGACCGTCCCGGGCGTGTCGCTGCCCGTACTCACCTGTGCTCCGTCTCCGGCCTGGGTTTCTTGCCCGTCGTGCTCGTTCACATTCATGTCTCCTGCCCCCGTCGTTCGTCCAGGGCGCCCATGGCCACGGGCTGCCCGCTGGAACCCATGGTGGAGGGTTCCTCCTCCATGATCTCTCCAGTCGCCGTGTTCACGGCGGGCGCGGCCGGGGCCGCCTGGGCGAGGGCGACGGCGATCGTCTCGGCCGTCTTGCGGCCTATGCCGGGGACCTCGCAGATCTGGTCGATGGTGGCGGATCGTAGTTTCTTGAGCGAACCGAAATGTTTCAGAAGTGCCTGCTTGCGTGTGTCCCCGAGTCCCGGCACGTCGTCCAGGGGGCTCGACCTGAAGCGCTTGGTCCGCTTGGTGCGCTGGTACGTGATCGCGAAGCGGTGGGCCTCGTCGCGGACGCGCTGCAGCAGATAGAGGCCTTCGCTGGTGCGCGGCAGGACGACCGGGTCGTCGTCGTCCGGCAGCCAGACCTCCTCCAGGCGCTTGGCGAGTCCGCACACGGCGACGTCGTCGATGCCGAGCTCGTCGAGGGCCCTCTTGGCCGCGGCGACCTGGGGCTGTCCGCCGTCCACGACGACGAGCTGGGGCGGGTAGGCGAACTTCTTGGGGCGACCGTCCTCCTCGGTGAGCGTGTTCTCGCCGTCGGCCCACTCCCCGGTCTTCTCCTTCTCCGCGAGATAACGCCGGAAACGGCGGTTGATCACCTCGTGCATCGAGCGGACGTCGTCCTGCCCCTCGAAGCCCTTGATCTGGAACCGGCGGTACTCGCTCTTGCGCTGCAGGCCGTCCTCGAAGACGACCATGGAGGCCACCACGTCGTCGCCCTGGAGGTGCGAGATGTCGTAGCACTCGATACGGAGGGGGGCGCTGTCCAGGTCGAGGGCCTCGGCGATCTCCTCCAGGGCACGCGAGCGCGTGGTCAGGTCGGAGGCACGCTTGGTCTTGTGCAGCACGAGCGCCTGCTGGGCGTTGCGCTCCACCGTCTCCATCAGGGCCTTCTTGTCGCCGCGCTGTGGGATGCGCAGCGAGACCGCGGAGCCGCGGCGCTCGGTGAGCCACTCCTGGACGGGCTCCACCGGGTCGGGCAGGGCCGGGACGAGGACCTCCTTGGGGACGGAGTCGCCCTTCTCCTCGCCGTACAGCTGCTGCAGCGCGTGTTCGACGAGGGCACCGGTGGTGATCTCCTCGACCTTGTCGGTGACCCAGCCGCGCTGGCCGCGCACGCGTCCGCCACGCACGTGGAAGATCTGGACGGCCGCCTCCAGCTCGTCCTCGGCGACCGCGATCAGGTCGGCGTCGGTCGCGTCGGCGAGCACGACCGCGTTCTTCTCCATGGCCTTCTTCAGGGCCTCGATGTCGTCGCGCAGGCGGGCCGCCCGCTCGTACTCCATCTCCTCGGCCGCCTGGGTCATCTGGTTCTCCAGGCGGCGCAGGTACGTCCCCGTGCGGCCTGCCATGAAGTCGCAGAACTCCTCGGCCAGTTCGCGGTGTTCCTCGGCGGAGACGCGCTCGACGCAGGGGGCGGAGCACTTGCCGATGTAGCCGAGCAGACAGGGGCGGCCGGTGCGGGCGGCGTTCTTGAAGACACCCGCCGAGCAGGTGCGCACCGGGAAGACGCGCAGCAGGAGGTCCACGGTGTCGCGGATCGCCCACGCGTGCCCGTACGGCCCGAAGTAGCGCACGCCCTTGCGCTTGTGGCCGCGCATCACCTGGACGCGCGGGAACTCCTCGTTCATCGTCACCGCGAGGTACGGGTAGCTCTTGTCGTCGCGGTACTTGACGTTGAACCGGGGGTCGAACTCCTTGATCCAGGAGTACTCCAGCTGCAGGGCCTCGACCTCCGTGGACACCACGGTCCACTCCACGGAGGCGGCCGTGGTGACCATGCTGCGGGTGCGGGGGTGCAGTCCGGCCAGGTCCTGGAAGTAGTTCGCCAGGCGCTGGCGCAGGCTCTTCGCCTTTCCGACGTAGATCACCCGGCGGTGCTCGTCACGGAACCTGTACACCCCTGGCGAGTCCGGGATCTGTCCCGGCTTGGGGCGGTAGCTGGAGGGATCTGCCATGTCTCACACCCTACTGGCGAGCGCTGACAGTGCGGCGGGCCTGTGGACAACGCCGCCGCGCAAGCCACCGGGGCTCGGGGAACATCACCCTCGGTGACCCTCACCGGTGCGCCGGCTCCAGGCATCGATCGCGTCTCGGCCAGGAGTGCACCGCTGTTGGGTCTCAGGTGTTGTCGGGACTAGGTCAACACGCTTCAATGCGGGGGAACTCGGGACCGGGAACGACGGCGTACGGATGTGAAGACTCCACGACGCCGACGGGGTGGCCCCGAAACACGCACAACCCGGCCCGACCAGCCGTAGCGAGCATTCACAGAAAGGCCCCTGCATGCCGCACGCCACACAGCACGCGGACGCCGCCGCCGTCGTGACCGCGGAACTGGACTCGGCCCTGCGGGGCGGCCCCTTCCACGTCGCACTGCGTGCCGCGATCGCCGCCCGCGGACTGCCGCTGCAGCGCGTGCAGCACCATCTGTCGCGCTACGGGGTCAAGGTCGGTGTGACGAGCCTGAGTTACTGGCAGCAGGGTGCCCGACGCCCGCAGCGCCCGGAGTCCCTGCGGGCCGTACGCGCGCTGGAGGAGATCCTCCAGCTGCCGCAGGAGTCCCTGATCCGGCTGCTCGCGGAGACCGACGAGCCGTCGTGCGCGGGTCGGCCCGCGGGCCGTTCCTACCGCTCCCTGGTGGAGGCGTCGGGCGTCCTGGAGCGGCTGCTGGCCGAGCTGGGCTCGCCCCTGGACGGCGGTCTGCACACCCTGGGGCACCACGAGCGGGTACGCATCGGCGCGCGCCGCGAACTGGCGGGGCGCGAGTCCCACCACATAGTGCGCGCCCACAAGGACGGTGTGGACCGCTTCGTGGCCGTCCACCACGGCGACCCGGGCTGCGCGCCGGAACGCATGCGGGTGCACGCACTGGAGAACTGCCGCACGGGACGCGTGCGCGTGCACCACGACACCGGCGTGCTCGTGGCCGAGCTCCTCTTCGACACCCGGCTGCGGGCCGGGGACACCTTCCTCTTCCGCTACGGCATCGAGGACGGCACCGCCGGCCTGTCCCGCGAGTACATCCGCGGCTTCGGGCCGGCCGGCGGGCAGTACGCGCTCCAGGTGCGCTTCGACGAACAGGCCCTGCCCTCCCGCTGCCACCGCTTCGCCCAGCATTCGCCCGCGGCCCCGCGCAGCGGCCGCCAGGAACTGCCCCTGAGCGGCCGCCACCACTCGGTCCACCTCGTCGAGCCCCGGGTGCGGACAGGGGTCGTGGGCATCGGGTGGGACTGGGAGTGAGCCCGGCCGACGGGCCTGCCAGATCGGGGCTCTGCTCCCCTCGTCACGGGACGTAAACGTTTGCGCAAGCGTTTACGCGAGGCCCCGGATGGGATACCGTCCCGGCCGGAAGGCACGCCGTGCCGTCGAAAGGGTCGGGGTCCAAGGAGGGGCACGCGATGGCGACCATGGCCGATGTCGCTCGAAGCGCAGGAGTCTCCGTGGCGACCGTCTCGCACGTCCTGAACAACACCAGGCCCGTCCTCCCCCACACCCGCCAGGCCGTCCTGGACGCCGTCGACCGGCTCGGCTACACCCCGAACACCCTCGCCCGTTCCCTGGTGACCGCGCGCACCCGCTCCATCGGGCTCGCGGTGTCGGCGATCAGCAACCCGTATTTCACGGAGATCCTCCAGGGCGTCGAGGCCGGCGCCCTGGAAAACGGCTACAGCCTCCTCATCGCCGATCCGCACGACGACCCGGAGCACGAGCGCAAGGTCGTCCAGCTGCTGCACGAACGCCGGGTCGACGGCATGATCATCGCCCCTTCGGCGAACCCGGACGACCTTCTCGCCTACCTCGGCCGCCACGGCGTGCCGGCCGTCTTCCTCGACCGGCTCGTCACCACCCCGGCCGACGGCACACCCGGCTACGACCAGGTCTGCGCCGAGAGCGTCGAACCGACCACCCGGCTGGTCACCCATCTCGCCGAGCTCGGTCACCGTCGGATCGCCCTGGTCGCAGGCCGGCCCGGGCTCAGCACCACCCGCGAACGCGTCGCCGGATACCGCCACGGCCTCGCCGCCTCCGGGCTCCCCCACGACGAACGCCTCCTGGTGCACGGCAACTCCGAGTCCGCCGACGCCGAGCGCGCCACCACGGCCCTTCTCTCCCTTGCCGCCCCACCCACCGCACTCGTCACCGCCAACAACGCGATGACCATCGGTGCGCTGCGCGCCCTTCGCGGGCGCGGTCTGTCCGTGCCCGAGGACATGGCCCTGTGCTGCTTCGACGACTTCGCCTGGGCGGACCTGTTCTCGCCCCGGCTGACCGCCGTCGCCCAGCCCAGCGGGGAGATCGGCGCCCAGGCGCTCCAGGTGCTCCTGGACCGCCTCGCCTCCCCGGACCGCCCCGCCCGCACCCTGCGGCTCCCCTGCACCTTCGTCCACCGGACCTCGTGCGGCTGCCCGGAGGGGACGGTGCGGTCCGAACAACCCGAACAGCCCGAGAAATTCGAGAAGCCCGAGAAGTTCGGGAAGCGCGAGAAAGGAACCGCCTCGTGATCGTCGTCGCCGGTGAGGCTCTGATCGACCTGGTACCGCAGGGCACAGGGGCTCTCGCGGGCCTGAAGCCGGCGCTCGGCGGCGGCCCGTACAACACGGCCGTGGCCCTCGGCCGTCTCGGCTCCCCCACCGCGTTCTGCTCCCGCACCTCGCGCGACGCCTTCGGCGAGGCGCTGCTCAACGGGCTACGGGCAGCAGGCGTGGACGTCTCGGCCGTGCAGCGCGGCGCGGAGCCGAGCACCCTCGCGGTCGCCACGATCGACGGGGACGGATCCGCCGCCTACTCCTTCTATGTCGAGGGAACCGCTGACCGGCTGTTCGTGGCGCCCGAGGCGCTCCCCGCCGAGACGCGGGCCATGTCCTTCGGCACCTGCTCGCTCGTCCTGGAGCCCGGGGCGACGGCGTACGAGACCCTGCTGCGGACCGCGGCCGCGCAGGGCGTGTTCACCGCGCTCGACCCCAACATCCGGGCAGGCCTGATTCCCGACGCGGATGCCTACCGGGCGCGTTTTTGGAGCTGGCTGCCCTCGGTGTCGCTGCTCAAGCTCTCCGAGGAGGACGCCCTGTGGCTGGGCGGCTCCCCGCGGGAGTGGCTGGCCGCAGGACCCGCGGCCGTGGTGATCACCCATGGCGGTGACGGGCTCAGCGCCTTCACCCGGGACGGGGCCGTGCACCCCGTGCCGGGCGAGAAGGTCGACGTCGTCGACACCATCGGTGCCGGCGACACGGTGAACGCGGCCCTTCTGCACGGTCTGGCCGCCCAGGACGCCCTGTCCACCGAGGCGCTCCTGGGACTGGGCTCCGACGGCTGGACCAGGCTGCTGCGCTTCGCGGCGCGGGCCGCCGCGGTCACCTGCTCCCGGGCGGGCGCGGAGCCGCCGTATGCGTCCGAGCTGGACGAAGTGTAGGGCCCCGTATCTCCTGCGCGGGCCCGGCAGCCCGGCTTGCAAACGGGCGGCGCCCCGCGGGAAGTTCACCCGCGGGGCGCCGCACCGTTCTGGATCTGTTCAGGCCTTCCGTGCCCGTGTCGTCTTCTTCGCGGGCGCGGCCTTCTTCGCGGCTCCGGCCGCCTTCTTCGTGGCGGTGTTGTTGGCGGTCCTGGCCGTCGCCGTCTTCTTCGCCGCCGACCCGGCCGCGACCGTCTTCCTGGCCGCGGTCTTGCGCGGGGCCGGTACCGAGCTGGCGTCGCTGATCCGGTCGGCGCCGAGGATCTCCCGCAGGAACTTGCCGGTGTGGCTGGCCGGGATCCCGGCGACCTCCTCGGGCGTGCCCTCGGCGACGACGAGTCCGCCGCCCGCGCCGCCCTCCGGGCCCATGTCGACGATCCAGTCGGCGGTCTTGATCACGTCGAGGTTGTGCTCGATGACGATGACCGTGTTGCCCTTGTCGACCAGTCCGGCAAGCACCGTAAGCAGCTTGCTGATGTCCTCGAAGTGCAGACCGGTGGTCGGCTCGTCCAGGACGTAGACCGTGCGACCGGTGGAGCGCTTCTGAAGCTCGCTGGCGAGCTTCACGCGCTGTGCCTCACCGCCGGACAGGGTGGTGGCGGACTGGCCGAGCCGGACATAGCCGAGACCGACGTCGTTCAGCGTCTTGAGGTGCCGGTTGATCGCCGGGACCGCCTCGAAGAAGTTCATGGCTTCCTCGATGGGCATGTTCAGGACCTCGGCGATGGACTTGCCCTTGTAGTGGACCTCCAGGGTCTCCCGGTTGTAGCGGGCGCCGTGGCAGACCTCGCAGGGGACGTACACGTCCGGGAGGAAGTTCATCTCGATCTTGATGGTGCCGTCGCCCGCGCAGTTCTCGCAGCGGCCGCCCTTGACGTTGAAGGAGAAGCGGCCGGGCAGATAGCCGCGGACCTTCGCCTCGGTGGTCTCCGCGAACAGCTTGCGGACGTGGTCGAAGACGCCGGTGTACGTCGCCGGGTTGGAGCGCGGGGTGCGGCCGATGGGCGACTGGTCGACGTGCACGACCTTGTCGACGAGGTCGTCCCCGTCCACGCGCGTGTGCCGCCCGGGGACGCTCCGCGCGCCGTTCAGCTCACGGGCCAGGTGCGTGTACAGGATGTCGTTGACCAGCGTCGACTTGCCGGATCCGGACACGCCCGTGACGGCCGTGAACACACCCAGCGGGAAGGAGACGTCGATGTCCTGGAGGTTGTTCTCGCGGGCGCCGTGCACCGTGAGCCTGCGGGAGGGGTCCTGCGGGCGGCGGATGTCGGGCAGCGGGATCGACTTCTTGCCGGCCAGGTACTGGCCGGTCATGGACTCGGCGTTGGCGAGCAGCTCCTTCAGGGAGCCGCTGTGTACGACCTTGCCGCCGTGCTCGCCCGCGCCGGGGCCGATGTCGACGACCCAGTCGGCGACCTTGATGGTGTCCTCGTCGTGCTCCACGACGATGAGCGTGTTGCCCATGTCGCGCAGTCTGACCAGGGTCTCGATCAGCCGGTGGTTGTCGCGCTGGTGCAGGCCGATGGACGGCTCGTCCAGGACGTACAGGACGCCGACGAGGCCGGAGCCGATCTGGGTGGCCAGGCGGATGCGCTGGGCCTCGCCGCCGGAGAGGGTGCCGGCCGCACGGTTCAGCGAGAGGTAGTCCAGGCCGACGTCGACCAGGAACCGCAGCCGCTCGTTGACCTCCTTCAGCACCCGCTCGGCGATCTTCTTGTCGCGGGCGTTGAGCTTCAGCTCGCCCAGGAAGTCGGCGCAGTCGCTGATGGACATGCCGGAGACCTCGGCGATCGACTTCCCCATGATCGTGACCGCGAGGACGATCGGCTTCAGGCGAGTGCCCTCACAGGTGGGGCAGGGCACCTCGCGCATATAGCCCTCGAAGCGCTCGCGGCTGGCGTCGCTCTCGGCCTCGCTGTGCCGGCGCTTGACGAAGGGGACGGCACCTTCGAAAGGCGTGGTGTAGACGCGCTCGCGCCCGTACCGGTTGCGGTAGCGGACCTCGATCTGCGTCTTGTGGCCGTGCAGCAGGGCCTTCTTGGCGCGCTGCGGCAGGCCCGCGAAGGGGATGTCCGTGCGGAATCCCAGGGCGTCCGCCAGGGCGCCGATCAGCCGGCCGAAGTAGTCCTTGGTGTGGCCGTGCGACCAGGGGTGGATGGCCCCCTCGTCGAGGGACCTGTCCTCGTCCGGGACGATCAGCTCGGGGTCGACCTCCATGCGCGTACCGATGCCGGTGCAGTCGGGGCAGGCACCGAAGGGCGAGTTGAAGGAGAAGGAGCGCGGCTCCAGCTCCTCGAAGGACAGGTCGTCGTACGCGCAGTACAGGTGCTCCGAGTACATCCGCTCGCGCTCGGGGTCGTCCTCCGGGAGGTCGACGAAGTCGAGCACGACCATGCCGCCGGACAGGCCGAGTGCGGTCTCCACGGAGTCGGTGAGGCGGCGCTTGGCGGAGTCCTTGACCGTGAGGCGGTCGACGACCACCTCGATGGTGTGCTTCTCCTGCTTCTTCAGCGTGGGCGGGCTGGAGAGCTGGATGGTCTCGCCGTCCACACGCGCGCGTGAGTAGCCCTTGGTCTGGAGATCGGCGAAGAGATCGACGAACTCTCCCTTGCGCTCGCGCACCAGCGGCGACAGCACCTGGAAGCGGCTCCCCTCCGGCAGCTCCAGGACCTTGTCGACGATGGCCTGCGGCGACTGACGCGAGATCGGGCGGCCGCACTCGGGGCAGTGCGGCTTGCCGATGCGCGCGAAGAGCAGACGCAGGTAGTCGTAGACCTCGGTGATGGTGCCGACCGTCGAGCGCGGGTTGCGCGAGGTCGACTTCTGGTCGATGGAGACGGCCGGGGACAGACCCTCGATGAAGTCGACGTCCGGCTTGTCCATCTGGCCGAGGAACTGGCGGGCGTACGAGGAGAGCGACTCCACGTAGCGCCGCTGCCCCTCGGCGAAGATGGTGTCGAAGGCCAGCGAGGACTTGCCCGACCCCGACAGGCCCGTGAAGACGATGAGCGAGTCGCGCGGCAGGTCGAGCGAGACATTCTTGAGGTTGTGCTCGCGCGCGCCACGGACGATGAGACGGTCGGCCACGCCGGTCCGCACCTTTCTTGGCTTGAGAGGAGTGACAGGGGCGAGGCCCCCGTGCTTTCTCAGACTAGGGGGAGCCACTGACAACGCCGGTCGGATTCCCGGGTTGCATAACAATCCCCGGCTCTCCAGCATGCCCGACGCCACGCCCGACCATATAGCACGCGCATTCGATTTACGGCACGGCTTCACCACCTTCACCCAAAGGTGTGGCGGGGCTAGGGTCAGCAGCATGATTGATCACGGTCATGACCTGGCGTCTGTACGTGACGCAACGGACCGGCTGCTCACCGCAGCCGCCAAGCTGGACAACGCATCAGTGGCCGAGCCGTCACGGCTGCCCGGCTGGAGCCGCGGCCACGTCCTCGCCCACCTCGCCCGCAACGCGGACGCCCTTGTGAACGTCCTCGAGGGGCGTCCCATGTATCCGTCCGGGGAGGCCCGCGACGCCGACATCGAGCGAGACGCCCCGCGGCCACTCGACGTCCAGCTCACCGACCTGCGCGACAGCACGGCCCGCTTCCAGGCGACCGGGGCAATGCCGGCGGACTGGTCGCGCACGGTGGAGCTGCGCAACGGGGTCACCGACTCGGCGTCCATGGTGCCGTTCCGCCGGTGGGTCGAGGTGGAGTTGCACCACGTGGACCTCGACGTCGGGTACGAGTTGGAGGATCTGCCGGCCGAGTTCTCGGAACGGGAGATCGATTTCCTCGCCGCACGCTTCTCCGGGCACCCGGATGTGCCCCCTACGCGGCTGACGGACGGTACGCGCGCGTGGCGGACGGGCCGGGAGGCGACGGAGCCGGAGGTCACCGTCTCGGGCCCGGCGCCGGAGCTGCTCGGCTGGCTGGCCGGGCGCCGCGACGGCTCCGGGCTGACCGTGCAGGGCGGCCCGCTGCCGACGCTTCCGCCGTTGTGACCGCGCGGCCCATGGCGGGGGCTCCGGGCACGCTCCCTCGCTATAGGCTGCCGCCATGACGTACAGCGGACAGGTGACGGTCGGCGGCCCGGCGGATGTGCACGAGCTGAAGGACCTGATGATCACCAAGATCGCGGTCGGCCCGATGGACAACAACGCCTATCTGCTGCGCTGCCGGGCCACCGATGAGCAGTTGCTGATCGACGCGGCCAACGACGCCGACACGCTGCTCGGCATGATCGGTGACGACGGCATCGCCTCCGTCGTCACCACCCATCAGCACGGCGACCACTGGCAGGCGCTCGCCCAGGTCGTCACCGCCACCGGCGCCCGCACATACGCGGGCCGGGAGGACGCCGTCGGCATCCCGGTGCCGACCGACGTCCTCGTCGACGACGGCGACACCATCCGGGTGGGGCGCGTGGAGCTCAGGGCGCGCCACCTGGTCGGGCACACGCCGGGCTCGATCGCCCTCGTCTACGACGACCCGCACGGGCATCCCCATGTCTTCACAGGGGACTGCCTCTTCCCCGGGGGCGTCGGCAACACCCGTAAGGATCCCAAGGCGTTCGCCAGTCTGATCCACGACGTCGAGACGAAGATCTTCGACGTGCTTCCGGACGAGACCTGGGTCTACCCCGGACACGGCAACGACACGACCCTGGGCGCGGAGCGGCCGCATCTGCCGGAGTGGCACGCGCGCGGGTGGTGAGAACGCCGAACGGCACACAGGGGCGGTCAGGTGCTACGGCCTGACCGCCCCTGTACGCCTCGGCCCGCTTGCCGCCTCGAGAGGACGGGCCCTGACCCATGGGAGTCATGCCCTACAGCGTGCAGGGCGGCAGATGCGTCACATCCGGCGGCGCACACGTCGGAATAAGAAAAGATCGCCCTCGACGCGCGCTCCGGAGTGAACTCCCCCTGCGCCCGCGCCGACTTGACGCACGCGCCCCGTGTGAACCATTCACACGAGCCGAAGTCCTGCGCGCGCTCCCCGGGCACCTGGTTGCGCAGTCAACTGGAAGCAGCCCCGCACAGGATGACGGCTCCTGCGCGGTATGGGCCGCCGGTCTTTCGATCCCCGCCCTCGACCGGCGGCCCCGGCGTTCCCTCAGGAAGTGTTCACAAGGCCGCAACACGCGTTCCCACTATGCGGACAATTCCCGTCGTGACCTCGACAAACGGGACTCTGGACTGCCAATCTCCCGCCATGCACCTCGCCCCTCGCGTACTGCGCCGCGCCGTCGCCGCGGCAACCATAGGCCTGCTCGCCACCGCTGTCGGCTGCGCTCCGCAGCCGGAGGACAAGGCCGCGGCCACACCGTCCGGTTCGGCCTCGAAGACCTGCGCCAAGGGCAAATTGGCCACCAAGACGTCCAGCAAGCTGACCATCGCCACGGACGAGCCCGCCTACGAGCCCTGGTTCAAGGACGACAAGCCTGCCAACGGCAAGGGCTTCGAGTCGGCCGTCGCCTACGCGGTGGCGCAGCAGCTCGGCTACGACAAGAGCGCCGTCGTGTGGCAGCAGGTGCCGTTCAACAAGGCCTTCGCGCCCGGCGTGAAGACCTTCGACTTCGACATCAACCAGGTGTCCATCAGCGACGAGCGCAAGAAGGCCGTGGACTTCTCCTCCGGCTACTACGACGTGCGCCAGGCCGTCATCGCGCTGAAGGGCTCGAAGGCCGCGAAGGCGACCAGCATCGCGGACCTCAAGGGCCTCAAGCTGGGCGCCCAGGTGGGCACCACGAGCCTGAACTACATCGGCGACGTGGTGAAGCCCTCGCAGGAGGCGGCCGCGTACTCCAAGAACGACCAGGCCATCTCCGCGCTCAAGAACGGCCAGGTGGACGCGATCGTCACCGACCTGCCCACCGCCTTCTACGTCACCGCCGCCCAGGTGACCGACGCCAAGATCGTCGGGCAGTTCGAGAACCAGGGCGGTACGCCCGAGCAGTTCGGGCTCGTCCTCGACAAGGGCAGTGACCTCACCTCGTGCGTGTCGTCGGCCGTGGACGCCCTCCGCAAGGACGGCACGCTGGCGAAGCTGGAGAAGCAGTGGCTGTCCGACGCCGTCGACGCTCCGGTGCTCAAGTGACGGTCACGAAGGAGGAGTCCGGGGAGGACGCGGCCCAGGGTGACATGCCCGACGGGTACACCCCGTCCGAGCGGCGGCTGGCACGCGAGCGCTACAAGCGCGCGCGTGCCCGTCGCGCGACGGGCATCGCCGCCGTCTCGACGCTCGTCACCGCCGTCGTCCTCTACGTGGTCGTCGTCGGCGCGCCCGGCTGGGAGCGCACCAAGGAGACCTTCTTCGACGCGGGCTACGCACGCGAGGCGTTCCCCAAGGTCCTCGAAGGGCTCTGGCTCAACATCCGGCTGCTGCTGATCTGCGGTGTCCTGGTGCTCGTCCTGGGCATGCTGATCGCCGTCGCACGGACCCTGCCGGGACCGGTGTTCTTCCCCCTGCGGGCGCTCGCGGCCGCGTACACGGACTTCTTCCGCGGTCTGCCGCTGATCATCAACCTGATGATCGTCGTCTTCGGCGTTCCTGCGCTGCGCCTACAGGGCGTGACCGTCGATCCCGTGTGGCTGGGCGGTACGGCACTGACCCTGACGTACTCGGCGTACGTCGCCGAGGTGTTCCGCGCCGGCATCGAGTCGGTGCATCCGTCGCAGCGCGCCGCAGCCCGCTCGCTGGGCCTGACCAACCGGCAGGCACTGCGGCACGTGGTGCTGCCCCAGGCGGTACGCCGTCAGGTGCCGCCCCTGCTGAACGACCTGGTGTCGCTCCAGAAGGACACCGGGCTGGTGTCGATCGGCGGTGCGATCGACGCCGTCCGGGCGTCCGACATCATCGCCCAGCGGAGCCTGAACTACACGCCGTACATCGTGGCGGGCCTGGTCTTCGTGGCGCTGACCATCCCGATGACCCGCTTCACGGACTGGGTGACGGCACGGATGGACCGCCGGCGGGCCCAGGGAGGATCGATATGAGCGACGCGCCCGTGCTGCGCATGGAGTCCGTGCGCAAGACCTTCGGCGACTCGGTCGTCCTGCGGGATGTCGACCTGGAGGTGGCGCCGCACACAGTGACCGCGCTGATCGGCGCCTCCGGCTCGGGCAAGTCGACGCTGCTGCGGTGCGCGAACCTCCTGGAGGAGATCGACGACGGGGCCATCTGGCTGGACGGCGAGGAGATCACCGATCCGCGCGCCGACCAGGACGCGGTACGCCGCCGTATCGGCGTGGTCTTCCAGGCCTACAACCTGTTCCCGCACATGACGGTCCTGGACAACATCACCCTCGCCCCGCGGCGGGTGCATGGCGCTTCCCGCGCGGAGGCCGAGGAACGCGCCCGGGAGCTGCTGGAGCGGCTCGGCCTCGGCGGCAAGGCGGGCGAGTACCCGGACCGGCTGAGCGGCGGTCAGCAGCAGCGTGTGGCGATCGTGCGCGCCCTGGCCGTACGGCCGCGGCTGCTGCTGTTCGACGAGATCACCGCGGCCCTCGACCCCGAGCTCGTCGGCGAGGTACTCACCGTCGTGCGGGACCTGAAGGACGACGGCATGACCATGGTGCTGGCCACGCACGAGATGGGCTTCGCCCGGGACGTCGCCGACCAGGTTTGTTTTCTGGACTCGGGGGTGGTCCTGGAGCGCGGAACCGCCGAGCAGGTCTTCGGCGATCCGCAGCAGGAACGCACGCAGCGGTTCCTGCGGCGGATCGTGGAGGCGGGCCGGCTGTAAGAGTCGCGCGCCTGGTGATCGGGGCTTACGCGTCGGCTTGAGCGGCCCCCACCAGCGCCGCGACGCGCTCCACGCCGAACACGTACCCCTGCACTCCGCATCCGGCGATGACGCCGTCGGCGCGCAGGGAGACGTACGAGTGGTGCCGGAACGATTCGCGCTGGTGGATGTTGGAGATGTGGACCTCCAGCACGGGCAGTCCGTCGCAGGTGTTGAGCGCGTCCAGAATCGCGACTGACGTGTGGGAGTAGGCCCCGGGGTTGATGACGATCCCGCAGTGGTTCAGCCGTGCCTCGTGGATCCAGTCGACCAGCTCGCCCTCGTGGTTGGACTGCCGGAAGTCCACCGTGCCGCCGTGCGCGGCGGCCGCCTTGGCGCACAGGGCCTCGACGTCGGCGAGGGTGTCCTTGCCGTAGATCTCCGGCTGGCGCTGGCCGAGCAGGTTCAGGTTGGGCCCGTTGAGGATCATGATCGGGGCGTTGGCCAGGGTGCGGGGCACGGTTCCTCCGGTCCGGTGGTTTGCGGCGATCCCTCGAGGACCGCTGTTCGCACCCGGTTTATCACGGTGCATTCGCGGCGGGACGGCCCGCACTCCCGACGGCCCCCCGGCGCATCACCGTCACGTACCGACGAGGCCGGATCACGCCCGTGCGCCCCCGTAACCCGCTGTCACGGTGGGTAGTTGACGCGGCATGCACGACGTACGCACCGTAATGAGACCCTCCATGCTGCGGCTCGCGGCCGCCTCGCTCGCCGGGACGGCCATCGAGTTCTACGACTTCTTCGTCTACGGGACCGCCGCCGCACTGGTCCTGGGGCCGCTGTTCTTCCCGGCGTTCTCACCGGTGGCCGGGACGCTCGCCGCCTTCGTCACCTTCGGCGTGGGGTTCGTGGCGCGGCCGCTGGGCTCGGTGCTGTTCGGGCACCTCGGGGACCGGCGCGGACGCCGGCCGGTCCTGCTCGGCTCGCTGCTGCTGACCGGCTCAGCCACGGTCGCGGTCGGCTGTGTTCCGACCTACGGGTCGATCGGTGTGGCCGCCCCCGCGCTGCTCCTGGTGCTGCGTTTTCTGCAGGGGCTGGGGCTCGGCGGGGAGTGGGGCGGGGCCGTGCTGCTCACTGCCGAGCACGCGCCCGCCGAACGGCGTGCCCTGTGGTCGAGCTTCCCGCAGGTCGGGCCCGCCCTCGGGTTCCTGCTCGCCAATGGACTGGTGCTGGCGCTGTCGGCGACGCTGTCCGACGCGCAGTTCGCCCAGTGGGGCTGGCGGGTGCCATTCTGGGCAGCGGGTGCGCTGGCCGCGGTGGGGCTGTGGCTGCGGTCGTCACTGGCCGAGAGCCCCAGCTTCCTCGAGATCGACGACCACGCGCGCGTGCCGCTCGCGGAGGTCGTACGCGACCACTGGCGGCTCGTCCTGCTGACGGCCGGGGCGCTCTCGGTCGGGTACGCGATCTTCTACGCCGTGACGACGTGGTCCCTCGCGTACGCGACGGAGCGGCTCGGAGTCAGCCGTATCGTCATGCTGACCTGCATCATGGCCGCGGTGGTGGTGAAGGGTGCGCTCACCCCGCTGGCCGCGCTGCTCGGGGACCGCTACGGGCGGCGGCCGATGTGCCTGGTGGGGTGCACCGCCGCCGCAGCGTGGATGTTTCCGACGGTCTACCTCCTCGCGACCGGTGAGCCGCTGCTGATGTTCGCCGGCTTCCTGGGGGCGCTGCTCGCGTTCGTCACGATGTTCGGAGTGATCGCCGCGTATCTGCCAGAGCTGTACGAGCCACGGGTGCGCTGCACGGGAGCGGCCGTCGGCTACAACCTCGGCGGGGTGCTCGGGGGCGCGCTCACACCGGTCGCGGCGACAGCACTGGCCGGGCACGGAGGCCGGGTGCCGTGGGGCGTGGGCGCCTATCTGACGGGGATCGCGCTGCTGAGCCTGGGGTGCTTCGCGCTGCTGCCGGAGACACGGCCGGCGGCGGTGGTCGTTGCGGAGCCGGTCATGGATTGACCGCGAGCTCCAAGTACGCCGCGAACAGCACCAGATGGACCCCGCCCTGCAGCGGCGTGGCCCGGCCCGGCACCACCGTCAGCGAGCTCACCACCACGGTCAGGGCGAGCAGCACCATGTGCGTGGAGCCGAGGCCGAGGACGAGCGGGCCGGAGAGCCAGACGGACGCCAGGGCGACGGCGGGGATGGTCAGGCCGATGCTGGCCATGGCGGAACCCAGGGCGAGGTTCAGACTGGTCTGCACCCGGTCGCGACGGGCGGAGCGCAGGGCCGCGATCGTCTCCGGGAGCAGCACCAGCAGGGCGATGATCACGCCGACGACCGCGTGGTGCAGTCCGGCGGCCTCCACTGCGGACTCGATCGTGGGCGACACGCCCTTGGCCAGTCCGACCACGCCGATCAGCGCGAGACCGAGCAGGCCCAGACTGACCCACGCTGCGCGGACGGCCGGGGTGTCCGCGTGGTCCTCCGACGTGATCACCCCGCCCTGGCGGCTGATGGGCAGGAAGTAGTCGCGGTGCCGCACGGTCTGGGTCGCGACGAACAGACCGTAGAGGATCAGCGAGGAGATCGCTGCGAAGGTGAGCTGTACGCCCGAGAACTCCGGGCCCGGCTTGCTGGTGGTGAAGGTCGGCAGTACCAGGCTGAGCGTGGCCAGGGTGGCGACGGTGGCGAGCGCGGCGCCGGTGCCTTCGGGGTTGAAGACCGCGGTGCCGTGGCGCACGGAGGCGACCAGCAGACAGAGGCCGACGATGCCGTTGCAGGTGATCATCACCGCCGCGAAGACCGTGTCCCTGGCCAGGGTCGAGCTCTTGCCGCCGCCGTCTGCCATCAGGGTGACGATCAAGGCGACCTCGATGACCGTGACGGCGACGGCGAGCACGAGCGAACCGAAGGGTTCGCCGACCCGGTGGGCGACCACCTCGGCGTGGTGCACTGCGGCGAGGACGGCACCGGCGAGGACGAGGGTGACTACAGCGACGACTGCGGCGGGCAGATCACGCCCCCAGGTGAAGGCAAGCAACACGATCGCGAGCACCGGCACTGCGGACGTCCACTGCGTCGTGACAGACCCGAGCCGAGCGATCATGCAGCGATCGTTGCAGAGGCGTATGGGCCCCGCACTCCGGCGGTGCGGGGCCCGGGCCGGTCACTTCAGCTCGGTCATCTCCCGTACATCGCAGTCGGTGAACGACGGCGGCCGGCTGCACAGCGCGGCCATCTGCTCCGCCATCCTGCTCGTCTCCGGGTCGCTGTTGTTGCGCATGGCCTCGTCGTACGAGTCGAACTCGAGGACGACGAGATAGCGGCCCGGCTGGTTCCTGTCCTGGAGGACCAGGCGGTGCGTCGGGCCGCCGCTGCGGCTCGAGGCACGCTTGTCCGCTTCCTGGACCAGCGCACGCATCTCCTCGATGCGCTCGGTTTCGAAGTCGATGATCTGCGCGAACTTCATCGGTGCTTCCACGATGCCTCCACCCGGCAGCGGCGCTCCCGGTCGGGAGCGCTCAGCACTCAACGAAGCACCGGGAGAGGCGGTCGGCAATTCGCCGCGCACCGCTCCCGGTGCTGGTTGTTTCTACGTCCGTCGCAGTCAGGCCTGGATGCTGTCCTTCGCAGCGCCTTCGCTCTCGCCCTGCGCCGCCTGGGCCGCCGCCTGCTTCTTCGACGCCCGCAGGCTGGTGATGGTGGTGACGACGAGGACCGAGCAGATCACACCGAGCGAGACCGGGATGGAGATCTCGGGGACGTGGACGCCGGACTCGTGCAGTGCGTGCAGCACCAGCTTGACGCCGATGAATCCCAGGATGATCGACAGACCGTAGCTGAGGTGGACCAGCTTCTTCAGCAGTCCGCCGATGAGGAAGTACAGCTGCCTGAGGCCCATCAGCGCGAAGGCGTTGGCGGTGAAGACGATGTACGGGTCCTGGGTCAGGCCGAAGATCGCGGGGATCGAGTCGAGCGCGAACAGGACGTCGGTGGTGCCGATCGCGAGCATCACGACCAGCATCGGCGTCATGACCCGCTTGCCGTTCTGCTGGATCCACAGCTTGGTGCCGTGGTAGCGGTCGGCGACGCCGAAGCGGCGCTCGGCGGCCTTGAGCAGCTTGTTCTCCTCGAACTCCTCGTCCTTCTCATCGGCCCGCGCCTCCTGGATGAGCTTCCAGGCGGTCCAGATGAGGAAGGCACCGAAGAGGTAGAAGACCCACGCGAAGCTGGCGAGGATCGCCGCACCGGCGGCGATGAAGATCGCCCGCAGGACCAGGGCTATGAGGACGCCGACGAGCAGCACCCGCTGCTGGTACTGGGAGGGCACCGCGAACTTCGCCATGATCAGGACGAAGACGAAGAGGTTGTCTACGCTCAGGGACTTCTCGGTGATGAAGCCCGCGAAGAACTCGCCGCCGGCCCGGCCGCCGCCGAAGAGGAGCAGACCGAGCCCGAAGAGCCCGGCCAGGGCGATCCAGACGACCGTCCAGATCCCGGCTTCCTTGATCGAGACGTCGTGCGGCTTGCGGCCGATGAAGAAGTCGACCGCGATCAGGGCGGCAAGGCCCACGATGGTCAGGACCCACAGGGTCGGGGAAACATCCACTGTGCCTCCGGCAATACGTAACGGCAGATGGCCAGCGTCGTCGCGCTGCCGGAGGTCTCTTCCACCCAGGGTGGGCCGACGCCCCGGGATCAGCTCTGATCCGTATTGACGGGCACGCCGCAGTCGACAGGGAGTACTCCCCTCCGTGAGGACTACAGTACCCCAATCACCAAGGGGAGGTAAAGCTATTAGTAAAAGAAAGGTCAAAGAGCCAGTTCAGGGCACCTTTACCGGTACTTGGTGCGAGCCATTGTCACCTGCGCGAGCACCTGCTGGAGCACCTGGCTGCCGGGCGGCACGAGGGCAGGTTCGTAGGTCCAGGCATGGCCGACCCACGGGTCGGCGAGATGATCGTCGGGCAGCGGGGTGAGGCGCAGCAGCGAACGCCACAGGGGGTCGAGCAGAGGCCCGTAGCCGACGGCCTCCTCGCGGTCCGCCACCATCATCAGATGGACGCCCACGGCCGGGCCCTCGTCCGCGAGGTAGCGCAGCTGGGTCACCGCCCGGTCGTCGAAGCCGTGCGGGAAGTCGTTGACGATCAGGAGCTGCTCGGCGGTGTCCAGGCCGGGCGGGAGCGCGTCGGCCGCACCGCCGCGCACCGCCATCTGCACCAGGTCGACACGCTGGGTGAGTCGGGTCAGGACGTCCGCCACGCCCGCCGCGCCCAGGGCGGGCGTGGTCGCCAGCACGCCGCTTTGCACCAGCGGTGCGAGCGCCTGAGCTGCGGAGCCGGCCGGGTCGATGACCTGCCCGGTGAACTCGCCCGCCGGGTAGACCGCGAGCAGTCGTGCCGCGAGCGCCACCGCCGTGTCCATCGCAAGGCGCGCCAGCTCATCGGCGTCTGCGGACGAGTCGTCGAGTGAGGCGGGACGTCCGCTGTCGATCCACAGGCCCCGTTCGAGCGGCAGGCGGACCAGCATCGGGATGCGCAGCAGCTCGCTCTCGGGCAGCGAGAGGTCGCCCACGCGAAGGGCCATCGGGATCTCCATCGGCACCCGGTAGCCGTGCCAGACGGGGTTGTCCCAGCGTGCGTACGCGGGCGGCAACGCGGGCTCGACGACCTCGGCCTCGGCGGCGAGCTGGGCGAGGTCCCGGTCGAGTGCCGCCCTGGCCTGGTCGACGAGTTGCGCATGCTTGGTGCGGGCCGCCTCGCACGCGGCCTCGCCTTGTCCGCCGATTCTGCTGCGCGGGTCGGACAGGGCCTGGTCGAGCTCCTTCTCCATGCGCGAGTCGGCGAAGTCGACGGCGCTGCGGTAGGCGGCCGTGGTACGCGCCAAGTCCTCGAACATGCCCCAGACCTGGTTGTACAAGCGCTCGTCCATGGACCAGCCGGTCGCGTCGCCTGCGACCGGCGGCGCGGGCTGCCCGGGCGGGGCCGGGGGCACGGTCGGGGGCGGCGGTGGCGGGGCGGCGGCGTGCCGGCCCGGGTGGCTGTAGTCGACCGGGCCGCCGGCGGTGGGCGAGGACGGCTGCGTGACCGCGGAAGGATCCGCCGGGTATCCGGGCTGGGTGCCCTGTGGTCCATACGGAGATGTGGGCTGCGGAGGTACGGGGCCGGGGGCGCCCTGGGGCACCGCGGGACCGCCCTTGTCGGGTCCGTGCGCCGGTGCGGCGGCCTGGCGTGTGCGGTCCCCTTCCGCGGTGCGCTGCGGGGGTGCCGGCACCGAGCGGGCCAGTCCCCGGGCCACTGCCTCGTTGATGGTGCCCGCCAGGCGGTGGGCCTCGGTCAGGCCCTGGTCGGCGAAGAGCTCGGCGAGGCCGCCTGCGTACCCCTGGCCGACGGCACGTACCTTCCAGGCGCCCTGCCGGCGGTAGAGCTCCAGGGCGACGACGGCGCACTCGGCGTCCAGACCGGTGATCGTGTAGCTGGCGACCTCGGTGCCGTCCAGGCCGGTGACCGCCACGAAGGGGGCGGCGACCGTGCCGAAGCGGACCGGGCCTTGCCCGCCCGCCGTGGGTAGGGCGAGCAGCACATTGACCCGGTGCACGGCATCCGGCATGGCGTCCAGGTCCACCGCGAGACGGTGGTCGGCGGCCGCCTGCCTGGAGACCTCGAGCCCTGGCAGGGTGGGCGCGCCCGGGTGCGCCACCCAGTCGACGCCGCGTGCCTTGCCGTTCTCGTCGCTGAGCGTGGCCGAGGCCACGAGCGGCGTGCCGGCCGCAACCCGGATCTCCAGACGGGACTGGGAGAGCGGGTGGTTCTGCCCCCGCACCAGCTCGGCCGTCATCGCCCTCGTCCCCCTGTGTCGCTGGTGTGCCGTGTCGTGTGCCGCCAGGGCCTGTCTTCGCGGCAGGCCCTGGCGGGGTGGGTTCTACAGGTGCGGCAGGATCGCCGGCATGAGGTCCTGGAAGGTGCGGCCGTTGGCCGGGGTGCCTAGGGCCGTCATCGTCCAGCCCGGGCCCGAGCGGTGCACCTTCGCCATGATCTGGGCCGTGTAGGCGCCGCCGCCCGCCAGCGTGTAGCGGGCGAGCTCCTGGCCGTTGGTCTCGTCGACCAGACGGCAGAACGCGTTCTGCACCTCCTGGAACGTCTGGCCGGTGAAGGAGTTCACGGTGAAGACGATCTGGTCGATGTGGACCGGGATGCGCGCCAGGTCCACGAGGATCGCCTCGTCGTCGCCGCCCTGGCCCACGCCGCCGACCAGGTTGTCACCGGTGTGGCGCACGGAGCCGTCGTCGCTCACCAGATGGCGGAAGAAGACGACGTCGACCGGCTGCTTGTCGGCGAACAGGACGGCGGAGGCGTCCAGGTCGATCTCCCGGGTGCGCGAGCCGAACAGGCCGCGCCGGGGAGCCGCCTGCCAGCCGAGACCCATACGGACCGCGGTCAGGCTGCCTCCGTCGTTCTTCTGCAGACTGATGGCCTGACCCTTGGTCATGTTGACGGTCACGCGCTGTTCCCCTCTCGAACTGTCCCCTGTTGCCGCAAAGTCCGCGGTTGCCCAAAACCCTACGCAGGGCCACCGAGACTGCCGCACCCCGACCCGGACTTTGTGTCGGTCTTGCAACACTGAGCGCATGGGCCGGGGCCCGGCGGCAGGAGCGGGAGGTCAGGCCAGGCCCGCCTCCTTCATCTGGCGCAGTTCCTTCTTCATCTCGGAGACCTCGTCGCGCAGCCGGGCCGCGATCTCGAACTGGAGGTCGGCGGCGGCGGCGCGCATGCGCGCCGTCATCTCCTCGATCTGCTCGGCGAGCTCGGCGGCGGGACGGTCCGTCGGGACCGTCTCCTTGGCCTTGCCCTTGGCGGACTTGGCACCGCCGGCCGCCTTGGAGCCGAGGGCGGGCACGGGTGCCTTGGCACCCTTGCCGTCCTTCAGCTTGCGGTAGCCCGAGCCGAGCAGCTGCTCCGTATCGATGTCCTCGCGGGCGATCTGGGCGACGATGTCGTTGATCTTCTTGCGGAGCGGCTGGGGGTCGATGCCGTGAGCCGTGTTGTACGCGACCTGCTTCTCCCGGCGGCGGTTGGTCTCCTCGATGGCCTTCTCCATCGCCGGGGTGATCTTGTCGGCGTACATGTGAACCTGGCCGGAGACGTTGCGTGCGGCGCGGCCGATGGTCTGGATCAGCGACGTACCGGAACGCAGGAAGCCTTCCTTGTCGGCGTCGAGGATGGCCACCAGGGACACCTCGGGCAGGTCGAGGCCCTCGCGCAGCAGGTTGATGCCGACCAGGACGTCGAACTCGCCGGAGCGCAGTTCGCGCAGCAGCTCGACGCGGCGCAGGGTGTCGACGTCGCTGTGCAGATAGCGGACCTGGATGCCGAGCTCCAGGAAGTAGTCCGTGAGGTCCTCGGCCATCTTCTTGGTGAGGGTGGTGACCAGGACGCGCTCGTCCTTCTCGGTGCGGGTGCGGATCTCGTGCACCAGGTCGTCGATCTGGCCCTCGGTGGGCTTGACCACGACCTCCGGGTCGATCAGGCCGGTGGGGCGGATGATCTGCTCCACGGCGCCGTCCCCGCGCGAGAGCTCGTACTTGCCCGGGGTCGCCGACAGATAGACCGTCTGCCCGATGCGCTCCTGGAACTCCTCCCACTTCAGCGGCCGGTTGTCGAGGGCGGAGGGCAGCCGGAAGCCGTGGTCGACGAGGGTGCGCTTGCGGGAGGCGTCGCCCTCGTACATCGCGCCGATCTGCGGGACGGTGACGTGGGACTCGTCGATGACGAGGAGGAAGTCGTCCGGGAAGTAGTCGAGCAGGGTGTTCGGCGGGGAGCCGGGCGAACGGCCGTCGAAGTGCATCGAGTAGTTCTCGACGCCGGAGCAGGAGCCGATCTGGCGGAGCATCTCGAGGTCGTACGTGGTGCGCATCCGCAGGCGCTGGGCCTCCAGGAGCTTGCCCTGCTTCTCCAGCTCGGCCAGGCGCTCGCCGAGTTCCTTCTCGATGTCGTTGACGGCCCGCTCCAGGCGCTCCGGTCCCGCCACGTAGTGGGTGGCCGGGAAGATGTACAGCTGCTGGTCGTCGCTGATGATCTCGCCGGTGACGGGGTGGAGCGTGGAGAGCGCCTCGATCTCGTCGCCGAACATCTCGATGCGGACGGCGAGTTCCTCGTAGACCGGGAAGATCTCGATGGTGTCGCCGCGGACGCGGAAGGTGCCCCGGGTGAAGGCCAGGTCGTTGCGTGTGTACTGAATGTCGACGAAGCGGCGCAGCAGCTGGTCGCGGTCGATCTCGTCGCCGACCTTGAGGGGGACCATGCGGTCCACGTACTCCTGCGGCGTGCCGAGGCCGTAGATGCAGGAGACCGAGGCGACCACGACGACGTCGCGGCGGGTGAGCAGCGAGTTCGTGGCCGAGTGGCGCAGGCGCTCGACCTCCTCGTTGATCGAGGAGTCCTTCTCGATGTAGGTGTCCGACTGCGGGACGTAGGCCTCGGGCTGGTAGTAGTCGTAGTACGAGACGAAGTACTCGACCGCGTTGTTCGGCAGCAGCTCGCGGAATTCGTTCGCCAGCTGGGCGGCCAGGGTCTTGTTCGGCGCCATCACCAGGGTGGGACGCTGAAGCTTCTCGATCATCCACGCGGTGGTGGCGGACTTGCCGGTGCCGGTCGCGCCGAGCAGGACGACGTCCTTCTCGCCTGCCTCGATGCGCCGGGCGAGCTCGGCGATGGCCTGCGGCTGGTCGCCGCTGGGCTGGTAGGGGCTGACGACCTCGAAGGGCGCCACCGTGCGTTCGATGTTGGAAACGGGCCGCATGGAACCAACCGTACGACCCGGCACTGACAACGCGGGCCGATCAGCGGTTTTGCGGGGTGCGGGAGCTGCGTCGGCCCGGCTGCCGGGCCGGGCGGAGCGGGGGGCGGTGGGGCTGGTGGTGGACGGCCGGGTGGGCCGGGACGCCCGGCTTGTTCTCGACGGGGCTCAGGGCGGGCGTGCCCATGACCGTCAGCGGGTCGAACATCACGACCACGGCGGCGAGCAGGAGGAAGGCGAGCGGGCCCACCAGCATGGGCCACAGCAGCGCGGCGGGCGAGTCCCCGGCGGCCGTGGCCGGCGTGTCGTGGAGGTGGACGCTGAGGGCCGCCATGCCCGTGTAGTGCATGCCGCTGACGGCAAGTCCCATGACGAGGCTCGCGCCCACGCTCCACAGGAATCCCCTGACCTGTCCGGCCGCCCACAGGGCGGCGGTCGCGGCCACCATCGCGATGACGACGGAGGCCCCGACGGTCACCGTGTTGTATTCCAGCCTTCCGTTCAGGCGCATTCCGGCCATGCCCAGATAGTGCATCGAGGCGATTCCCAGGCCGGTGATCGTGCCGCCGGTGAACAGGGCCGTTCCCTTCGCGCCCTTGTAACCGACGATGAAGATCCCGACACCCACCATGACAATGGCGACGCCCAGGCTGGCGAACGTGATCGGCTTGTCGTAGTGGATCGGCGCCTGTTTGACCGTGAACCCCATCATCGCGACGAAGTGCATGGTCCATATGCCGGAGCCGATGGCCGCCGACCCGAGGGCCAGCCAGCCGGGCCGCCAGGAGCGGGCGACGAGCATGGATCTGGTCGTGCAGCGCAGCCCCAGGGCGCCACCGAGGGAGGCCATGAGATAGGCCACCACCGGTGTGACGAGTCCGTAGCTGAATCCGTCGACCGTGCCTCGCATGCGCGGCTGCCCTTCCCGCCCTCTTACATCCCGGAAATCTCTGAAATGCGCCCCCTCCCAGCACCGCCCGAGCGGTCAGGGTTGAGGCAGAGAGTATGACTCCCACCAGAATGGTCGAACGATTTTCCGGCAAAGAAACACGGCGTTGCCCCAGTTGTGCGGCCGCAGTGAGCGGACTTGGGCGACTCCATTCAATGTGTGGTCGTTCTGCACCCCACCGTCGTTGACCCTCTGCTGTCACAGTTGAGCTGTCCGTGTTCAACGACACGAGGAGTACGCATGCACGCGCGCGCAGTCGCCGCCTTCACCACCGCGCTCCTGGGGACCGCCGGCCTCCTGCTGCCCGGCTCCGCCGCGCGGGCCGGCGACGTCGGCGAACGACCGCTGGTCATCGGGCACCGGGGGGCGTCCGCCTACGCGCCCGAGAACACCCTGGCATCCATCGACAAGGCTGCCCGGCTGGGCATCCCGTGGGTGGAGAACGACGTCCAGCGCACCAAGGACGGCGAGCTCGTCGTCATCCACGACGACAGCCTGCAGCGCACGACCGACGTCGAGGAGGTCTTCCCCTGCCGGAAGTCCTGGCAGGTGAAGGACTTCACCGCGGCCGAGATCGCCCGCCTCGACGCGGGGAGCTGGTTCGGCCGCCGCTTTGCGGGCGCGCGCGTGCCGACGCTCGACGAGTACATGCGCCGGGTCGAGCACAACCACCAGAAGCTGCTGCTGGAGATCAAGAATCCCGAGCTGTATCCCGGCATCGAACAGCAGACGCTGAAGGTGCTCGGCAACGACGGCTGGCTCGACCCGCAGCACCTGGCCGACCGGCTTGTCGTCCAGAGCTTCAGCGCGGACAGCCTGCGGATCGTCCACGACCTGAAGCCCGCCGTCAGGACGAGCTTCCTCGGTACTCCGCAGTTCTCGGACCTGCCCGCCTACGCACGCTTCACCGACGGGATCAATCCCTCCGCCGGCTCGATCTCGGCGGCTTACGTCGCCGCCGTGCACGCCTTCAGGGGACCGCACGGCAAGCCGCTCAACGTCTTCACATGGACCGTGAACGACGCGGACACCGCCCGGCAGGTCACCCGGTACGGCGTGGACGGCATCATCACCAACGAGCCGGACGTGGTGCGGGCTGCGCTGCAGGAGCCCTGAGCTCCGGTGTCCAGGCGTTGTCAGTGGCGGGTCGTACGGTGGGCGCATGGACAGCGATGGGCAGTACGAACAGCAGGTCGTGTGGGCGGTGGTCGGTACCGGGATCGGTCCCCTGCTGCTGGCCGCGACCCGCGAGGGCCTGGTCAACGTCGTGTTCCACGCCACGGACGCGGTGCATGACAGGGCGCTCGAGCGGCTGGCGTCCCGGCTGGGCCGCCAGCCCGTCGAGGCACCCGGCTCGCCCCTGCTGGCCGAGGCGATACGGCAGGTCGAAGCGTATTTCGCGGGCGAGCGGCGCGACTTCGAGCTGCCGCTGGACTGGTCGCTGATCTCAGGGTTCAACCGGCAGGTGCTGCGCGAACTGGCCTCGGGGGTGCCGTACGGCGCGGTCGTGGGCTACGGCGACCTGGCCGGGCGGGTGGGGCAGCCGGGCGCGGCCCAGGCGGTGGGGGTGGCGATGGGCTCCAATCCGCTGCCGGTCGTCGTGCCCTGTCACCGGGTGGTGGAGCGCGACGGGGGCATCGGTGGGTTCGGGGGCGGGCTGGAGACCAAGCGCAAGCTGCTCGCGTTGGAGGGGGTACTGCCCGAGCCGCTGTTCTGACACAGGCTCCGGAGGCGCGCGAAGGGTGGCCGGGGCGCGGAGGCGGTAGCAGACTCCGCCATGCGGATGGGGTGCCCACGCGCGCGTGGGCACCTCGCTGATCCGCCTGGGCACCTCGCTAGTCGTAGTGCCGGGCCTCGAAGACGTTTCCGTCCGGGTCGCGGAAGTAGAAGCTGCGCCTGGCCTTTCCGCGGGCGCCGTAGGAGTCGTAGGAGAACTCGGAGACGGGGACGGCGCGTTCCTCGAGGCGGCTGTGCAGGGCGTCGAAGTCGTCGCCGGGCAGGGCCAGGCAGACGTGGTTGACGGGGTGGCCCGCGCTGTCGGCGGCGCCGGGGAGCATCTTCATGTGCTCCGCGATGGAGTGGGGCATGAGGTCGAGGATGGTCTCGTCGTTGAGCCGTACCGAGGGGAACGACGCCTTCCCCGCGGAGAATTCGGTGATCCTCAGGGGGCGCAGCCCGACTGCCTTCTCGTAGAAGTCTGCCGAGGCGACCGGGTCGTGCACCCACAGGACGACATGGTCGAGACGTGTCGTGTTGTCCGTCATGTTCTTCAGGCTGGTACTACCGCCCCCGGGCCGCAAGGGTGTGACCGGAGCTCCCGGTGGCGGGACTACGCCTTGCTCCCCCATGCCGAGATCATCGGGGCCGTGGCCAGGTCCATGCCGCCGGCCTCGATGTTCGCCAGGTGGCGGTCGATGTCCTCGTTCGTGGCGAGGTTCGCGGTGACGAGGGTGTCGCGGATCTGGCGGATCGTGGCCGACTCGAGGGCGGCGCAGGCCGGGGAGGTGAGCGGGAAGTACGCATCGGCCTCGACGCCGTGCAGGCCGGCCTCGCGAAGCAGGCGTGGCAGGCGGCGGCCGTAGGAGAGGTCGGCGCCACGGTCGGCGAGCAGCCGACGGAAGCCGTGCCGCAGACGGTTGGCGAGTCGTTGCTCGGGGCCGTGCTCGTCGGGGCAGACCAGGGGCTGCAGGGCCGGATCGGCATCCTCGATCAGGAGTCGGCCACCCGGCCGCAGGGACTTGATCATCGACTGCAACGCCCTTTCGCGGTCCGGCACATGGACGAGGACCAGCCGGGCGTGCACCAGGTCGAAGCCCTCGCCCGGCAGCTCCTCGGCGCCCACGTCGTGGACGCGCACCTCCACCGGCGGGCGGGCCACGGAGGCGAGCAGCGACGTCTCGATGTCGGTGGCGACGACCTGTCCGGTCGGGCCGACCTTCTCGGCCAGCCAGGACACCACGGAGGTGCCGCCCGCGCCGACCTCCCAGCAGCGCCAGCCGGAGTCGATGCCGAGCGCTTCGAGGTGCCGGAAGGTGGTGGGGTCGAAGAGGGTGGCGAAGGCCTCGAAGCGCTGTCCCGCCTCGGTCTGCCGGTTGTCGAGGAGATAGCCGTCGGATCGCTTCATGACGCGATCATCCCAGTTGCCCGGCTTGCCGGAAGCGGTCGACGAGTCACCTCCCGCAAGTCGGGCAGACGTTCCATGGGCAAACCTCTTCGTCCACAGGCGGGAACCAAGCGGAATGCCCTGCTCCCACAGGCTCACCCACCGCTTACACAGACCTGGCACACTGGCGCGCCAAGGCACAGACAGGCGGCTCACCACGGGGGCGAACCGCGAACCGCGCATCGAGCCCGGAGATCCACGCAAGGAGATCCATATGTCCATGGCAGGGAATCTGCGCAAGGTCACCCACCTCAGCGGGGTCGGCGGCCTGCGCAAGGTGGCACGGCTGGCCAGGCGGCGGCCACGCGTCGACCTGAGTCACCCGGCCCGGTCCCCGCTGGGCTCCTCGGTGGTGAACTGTGTGACGTACCGGGACGGCGTGCGGGTGCCCGGAGGCAGTGATCTGGTCGACGCCGTGGAACGGGTGCGAAAAAAGGGTGACGGGTTTGTGTGGCTGGGGCTGCACGAGCCGACGGACCAGGAGTTCGCGGGCATCGCCGAGCTCTTCGATCTGCATCCACTGGCGGTCGAGGACGCGGTCGAGGCCCATCAGCGCCCGAAGCTGGAGCGGTACGGCGAGACGCTGTTCGCGGTGTTCAAGACGGTCTGCTACGTCGAGCACGAGGAGCTGACGGCGACCAGCGAGGTGGTGAACACCGGCGAGATCATGGTGTTCGTCGGCGAGGACTTCGTCATCACGGTCCGGCACGGGATGCATGGTTCGCTGGGGCCGCTGCGCGAGGGGCTGGAGGCCGACCCGCAGCAGCTCGCGAAGGGGCCGGCCGCGGTGCTGCATGCGATCGCGGACCATGTGGTCGACGACTATCTGCTCGTCACCGACTCGGTGCAGGCGGACATCGACCAGGTGGAGATGGACGTGTTCGCGGAGAACGGCGCGCGGGCCGACCCCGGCCGGATCTACCAGCTCAAGCGTGAACTCCTCGAGCTGAAGCGGGCCGTGGTCCCCCTCGGCCGCCCCATCGAGGACCTGGCGACCCGGCCCATTCGCGTGGTCGATCCGGAGATACAGGCCTACTTCAGGGACGTCCTCGACCATCTCATGCGGGCGAAGGAGCAGATCGCCTCCTTCGACGAACTGCTCAACTCGATCCTGCAGGCCCATCTCGCGCAGGTCACGGTTGCGCAGAACGAGGACATGCGCAAGATCACGGCCTGGGCAGCGGTGATCGCCGTACCGACGATGGTCTGCGGTGTGTACGGCATGAACTTCGACTACATGCCGGAGCTGCACTGGAGTTTCGGATACCCCCTGGTCATAGGCGTGATGACGGTGGCGTGCCTGGCGCTGTACCGCGGTTTCCGGCGCAGCGGCTGGCTGTGAGGCCCTCCGTCGGACGGGTCAGCGCGTCGTCCCCCGCGCGTACACGCTGTGGGCGAAGTCGGCGATCTGCTCCTCCGTCAGATGCCGGGCCACGTCGGCCTCGCTGATCATGCCGACCAGCCGCTTGTTCTCGATGACGGGGAGCCGGCGGATCCGGTGGTCCTGCATCTCCCGGAGCACGTCACCGACGTCGGCGTTCGCGTCGATCCAGCGGGGGGTGCCGTGGGCCATCTCGCCGGCGGTGACCTTGGCAGGGTCGTGGCCCATGGCCACGCAGCCGATGACGATGTCACGGTCGGTGAGGATGCCGCAGAGCCGCTCGTTCTGGTCGCTGATGGGCAGGGCTCCGACGTTCAGTTCGCGCATCAGCTGGGCCGCGCGGTCCAGTGTCTCGTGGGCGGGGATCCACTGGGCGCCACGGTGCATGATGTCTCCGGCGGTGGTCATGGAGTACCTCCCGGTGCCGGACGGCCGGCGCGGTGCGGGGACGCACCGCTAGTCCCGGCGCCCTACATTGTCGCCGCGCGGCCGGGCACCTGCACCCGGAACCCGGCGGTAACGGGCGGCCGGGGAACGCCGTCCCAGAAGCGTCAGACCGAGAAACCCACGATCTTCCGCGGGACGATGCGGATGATCACACGGACCTCTTCGTCCTTCTCGCCGGGCGGGTCGATGCCGAGGTACTTGTGCGCGAGCTCGTACGGGAGTTGCTTGCTCTCGCCGGGGAGGATCTCGGCGGTGCCACGGATCTCGACCGAGGTGTAGGGGTCGGCGAGGTCGAAGACCGAGAGGCTGATGCGGGGGTCGCGGCGGAGGTTGCGCACCTTCTGGCGCCCGTCGGTGGAGGAGAAGAGCACGGTGTCGCCCTCTCGCTTGATCCAGACCACCGAGTTCTGCGGGGCGCCGTCGGGGCCGAGGGTGGCGACGCTGGCGAAGTTCTTGCCGTCGAGGAGGGCGCGGACGGCGTCGGTGAAGGGGACGGGATCACTCGAGGAGGTCGTCATGGGACCACAGTAACTACATGCGCGTGCATACAAAAGGGGCTTGCCGGTTTGCCGATCAACCCCTTGATGGATCAACCCCGCCATGCCGGATGGCGAGGATCGTCGGCTCGCACCAGGACGTCGGCCGTGCCGGCCGGGTCGGTCTCGTCCGCGTAGCGCTGGAAGGCGGGGAGTGTCCAGTGGTCGGCCTCGGGGGTGCGGCGGCGGAGGGCGCCGGATGAGAGGAGGACATGGACGGTCAGGTCGAAGGGGAACCAGTGGCGCAGCAGGAGGGGGCCGTGCAGCAACAGGAATCCGCCGGGCGGGAGTTGGGTGTAGGGGGTGCGGGTGGCGCGGTCGGTGACCGGGTCCCACAGGTCGGGCAGGACGCGTCCGTCGCCGCCGGGTTCGAGGGGGCCGAACACCTCGCGCCACAAGGCGCCGGTGTCCAACCAGCCGTCGTAATAGGCGTCGACGTCATGGTGACCGTACTCGAGACGGACGGAGGCGGGCCGCAGAAAGCCCTCCGCGCCGACGGTCAGCGAGGGGCGGCCACGTACGCGCAGGGCTTCGGCGACGCGTTCGGCCAGGTCTCCCGGGCGGGCTGCCGGGGCTCCGTCGAAGGCTATGCGGGGCCAGGGGCTGCCGTCGGCGGGCTTGAGGTCGAGCAGTCGCTCGGCCAGGAGGTCGCCGAGCCGGTCCCAGGTGATCGCTTCGAGTCGCACATCGCCCATGATGCGTCAGCCGTCGGCCGGGGTGCGCCTCGCGCCGAGGGGAGGGCGGCATGGAGGAGGAGCGGAGGGCGAGGGTGCAGTGGGCGCGATTTCGCGGTAGTCCGCAGTGCCCTCGCGGGAAGGAAACACCTATGGCACGTCTTGCAACTCCTGCGCCGCGCACCGGGATTGTCGTCTTCCAGCCGATCAAGAGACGGCACTGCGGGGAGTGTCATGCGGGGCCGTTGCCGCTGCTCGTGCTCGAGGAGGGGGCACCGCGGTGTCTCGACTGTGCCGACCTCGGGCACCTGGTGTTCCTGCCGCGCGGCGACACCGCGCTGACCCGGCGGTCGCGTGAGGAGAGTGCACTGTCGGCCGTCGTGGTGCGCTTCAACCGGCGCAAAGCACGGTACGAGCGGCAGGGCGTCCTGGTCGAGGAGGTGGGCCTCGCCCGGGCCGAGGAGCGGTGCCTGGCGGACGCGGAGGCGCGGCGGCGGCGCCGGGTGCGGGACGCCCAGCGGCGGATCGCGGAGGACCTGCGGTTCACGGAGGTGTTCGCGGCGGAGATACGACGGCTGTTTCCCGGGTGCCCGGCGGAGCGGGCCCGGGCGATCGCGGCGCATGCGTCGGTGCGGGGCAGCGGGCGGGTGGGCCGGAGCGCGGCGGGGCGGGCGCTGTCCGAGGCGGCGGTGGTCTCGGCGGTCGCGGCCTCCGTACGGCACGTGGACACGCCGTACGACCAGCTGCTGATGAGCGGAGTACCGCGGCACGAGGCTCGGCGACGGATAGCGGCGGCGGTGGAGACGGTGCTGCGGGGGTGGCGCTCGGGAGAGGCGGGGGTCGGTTGACGAAGAAGCGGGGGTCGGTTGACGCGGGTCAGGGGCCGTCGGCGAAAGGCCGGGGCCGGTGGACGAAGACCGAGGCCCGTGAGTGACAGGCCGCGGTCGACTCACGAAGGACGGGGCCGTCGGGAAAAGGCCCGGGTCGGTGGACGAGAGGCAGGGTCATTGACGCAAGACGGGGGTTCCTTGGCGAAGAACCGGACTCGGTTGTCGAACGACCGAGTCCCATTGGCGAAAGAGCCGGTCGCGCCGGCAAGAGGCTCGGGTGTGCCGGTGACAGGCCCGCGCCGGTCGGCAAGACGCACGGAAGCGTCGGTTGCAGGCACAGGGCCCCTGCCGAAGGTAGATCGGGCGGCAGCCGGCCCGTCGACGCCGAGACCGCAATCGGATGCGCCGGCAGGCGTGCGGTGGACGCCGCGGTCACCGTCGGCTGCGGCGGCAGCCGGGCCGTCGGCGCTGCGAGCGGCGGCTGCTGGATCGCGGCTGGACGCGCGCGTATGTGACCGCGTTCTTCGACCATGGTCACTGTGCTCGTACGGGAATTCACTTGTGGTGACGGGAGGTGCCGGGGAAGATCTCGGCTCTACGCGGGAGTTGACGACATGATCGCTGGGCCGTATTTCTGGCTGACGGTGCTGGGGGTGCTCGGGACCGGTCTGGTGGCCGGGGTGTTCTGCGGCTTCTCGACCTTCGTGATGAGGGGGCTCGCCGCGCTGCCGCCCGCGCAGGGCGTGGCCGCGATGAATGCGATCAATGTGACCGCGGTGATGCCGGCGTTCATGCTGGTGTTCATGGGGTCGGCGGTGCTGTGCGTGGTGCTCGCCGTGGTGACGTTCGTGCTGTGGCCGGCCGACGGGAGGGTGGAGCTGCTGGTGGGCAGCGCGCTGTATCTGTTCGGCTCGTTCGGGGTGACCATGGTCGCGAACGAGCCGCGCAACGACACGCTGGCCAAGCTGGACCCGGGCACCCCGGAAGCCGCCGCGTACTGGCCGTCGTACATACGCGAGTGGACGTTCTGGAACCACGTGCGGATGGTCGCCTCGGCCGGTTCGGCGGTGGCGTATGTGCTGGCGCTGACCTGAGCCTGCGGAGGGGGCCCAGAGGATGGGGAAGACGGGGCAGAAAGCGCTGTCGGTCCCCTCTGCGCACGGGGCCGTGGAGTCGTATCGTGGCCGAAAGAGTGCCGCCCGATGACGCACGGCTCGTCGTACGCGTAGGCAAGGAAGACGGCCATGGCCGATCCCAAGGGATTCATGACCACGCCTCGCCAGGACTGGCCCCGCCGCCCGGTCGCGGAACGGGTCCAGGACTGGGACGAGGTCTACGTCCCCGGAGCGCTGCTGCCCATCATCAACAAACAGGCCGACCGGTGCATGGACTGCGGCATACCGTTCTGCCACGACGCCTGTCCGCTCGGGAATCTGATACCGGAGTGGAACGACCTGGTCAGCCGGGACGACTGGCAGCAGGCGGCCGACCGGCTGCATGCCACGAACAACTTCCCCGAGTTCACCGGGCGGTTGTGTCCCGCGCCGTGCGAGGCGGGGTGTGTGCTCGCCATCAACCAGCCCGCGGTCACGATCAAGAACGTCGAGGTCGCCATCGCGGACCAGGCCTGGGAGCTGGGATTCGCGCCGCCGCGGCCGCCGGACCGGCTGTCCGGGCGGACCGTCGCGGTGATCGGGTCCGGGCCGACCGGGCTGGCCGCGGCCCAGCAGCTGACACGGGCCGGGCACACGGTCGCCGTGTATGAGAAGGACGACCGGCTCGGTGGGCTGATGCGGTACGGCATTCCCGAGTTCAAGATGGAGAAGCACCATCTGGACCGGCGGCTGGAGCAGATGCGCGCCGAGGGGACCAAGTTCCGCACGTCGACGGCGGTCGGGCGGGACGTCGGGGCGGCGGAGCTGCGGGCCCGGTACGACGCCGTGGTGATCGCGACGGGAGCGACCGCCTGGCGTGAACTTCCCGTTCCCGGACGGGAGTTGGCGGGGATACAGCAGGCGATGGAGTATCTGCCGCTGTCCAACCGGGTGCGCGAAGGAGACTTGGACAGCTCCCCGATGTCCGCCGCCGGGAAGCACGTCGTCATCGTCGGAGGCGGCGACACCGGGGCGGACTGTCTGGGGACCGCGGTGCGTGAAGGCGCCGCGTCCGTCACGCAGTTGGACATCTACGCCCGGCCCGGCGCCGCGCGCGACGAGGACGCCGAGCCCTGGCCGACGTACCCGAAGATCTACCGGCTGTCGGCCGCCCACGAGGAGGCCCGGGATCTGGAGACGGCGCCGGCGGCGGACGCGGACGCCCGGCTGTTCGCGGCGTCCACGCTCCGCTTCACCGGCGACGAGAGCGGACATGTGCGGTCGCTGCACCTGGTCGAGGTGGACGCCGCCCGGCGTCCACGGCCCGGCACCGGGCGGACGCTCCCCGCCGACCTCGTGCTGCTCGCGCTCGGCTTCTCCGGACCCGACCGGGAGGACGGGCTCGTCGACCAGCTGGGGCTGGCCATGGAGCCCCGCGGGACGATCACCCGGGATGCAGGGTTCGCGACGAACGTGTCCGGTGTGTTCGCTGCCGGGGACGCCGCACGCGGGCAGTCGCTGATCGTATGGGCGATCGCGGAGGGGCGGGCGGTGGCTGCGGCCGTCGACCGTTATCTGACGGGGAGTTCGCAGCTCCCGGCGCCCATTGGGCCGTACGACCGTCCGATGACGGTGTAGCAACCGTCGGCTCGTCTAGCGGCGCCGCTCGTCCGTCCCCGCCGCCTTGCCCGTCGAGAGGGCCACCCGGTTCCAGGTGTTGATCGTGAGGATCAGGGCGAGTACGTGGGCCAGTTCCTGCTCGTCGAAATGGGCTGCGGCCTGCGCGTAGACCTCATCCGGGACGCCGCCGTCGGCCACCAGTGTCACCGCTTCCGTCAGGGCGAGGGCGGCCTGTTCCCGTGCCGTGAAGAAGTGGCGGGCCTCGCGCCAGACGGCCACCATGTGCAGCCGGTCCTCGCTCTCACCGGCCTTGCGGGCGTCGCCGGTGTGCATGTGCAGACAGTACGCGCAGTGGTTGAGGTGCGAGGCCCGGATCTGGATCAGTTCGACGAGGGCCGGGTCGAGTCCCTCGCGGGCGGCGGCGTCGAATCCGATGAGCGCGCGGAAGACCTTCGGGGCGGACTTCGCGAAGTCCAGGCGGGCCGTCGTGATGTGCGTCGTGTTCGTCGTCATGTGCTTCAACCTATGCCGCGGATAGACCCACGCTAGGGTGCATTTTCATGGCGAATTCGTGGGTCAATTCGGCTGAGCGGATCGGGGCCGACCTGCATCTGGAGCTGGTCGAGGCAGGTGGGCGGCGGGCCGCGCTCATCGCGGCGCTGCGCGAGGCCGTACGGGAGGGGCGGCTTGCTCCCGGCACCCGGCTGCCGCCGTATCGCTCGCTCGCCGCCGACCTCGGTGTCGCCCGCAACACGGTGGCCGACGCGTATGCGGAGCTGGTCGCTGAGGGCTGGCTGAGTGCCCGGCAGGGCTCGGGCACCCGGGTGGCAGACCGTGCCGAACCACTGCGGCAGGCAGAGCGGACGCCCCGAAAGACACCTCCACGTGCGCGTGGCCCTCGCCACGATCTGCGCCAAGGCACCCCGGACGCGTCCGCGTTCCCGCGTGCGGCCTGGCTGTCGTCCTATCGGCGGGCTCTGCAGCAGGCGCCCAACGAGGCGTTCGGCCCTGGCGATCCCGCCGGGCGGATTGAGCTCAGGGAAGCGCTCACGGAGTATCTGGCACGCGCGCGTGGTGTGCGCACCGAGCCGGACCGGATCGTGATCTGCTCCGGTTTCGCGCACGGGCTGCGGCTGCTCTTCGGCGGGCGGACCGTACCACTCCCCCTGGACGAACAGGGCGCGCGCATGGACCGGCTGGCGCGGGAGCGGGCCGTTCTGCTCACGCCCGCGCACCAGTTCCCCACCGGCGGTCCACTGCACGCGGAGCGCCGGGCCGCGGTGGTGGACTGGGCACGCGCGCGTGGCGGAGTGGTGGTGGAGGACGACTACGACGGGGAGTTCCGTTACGACCGCAGGCCCGTCGGGGCGGTCCAGGGGCTCGACCCCGAGCGGGTGATCCTGCTCGGCTCGATCAGCAAGAGCCTGTCGCCGGCGGTGCGGCTGGGCTGGATGGTGCTGCCCGGGCGGTATGTGGACGGTGTGCTCGCGGCCAAGGGCGAGCGCGAGGCGTGGGCGAGCGTCCTCGACCAGCTGAGCCTTGCCGACTTCATCGTCTCCGGCTCGTACGACCGTCATGTGCGGCGCATGCGGCTGCGGTACCGCAGCCGCCGCGACCGCCTCGTCGCGATGCTCGCCGCGCACGCACCGCACATCGAGGTCACCGGTGTCGCGGCGGGCCTGCACGCGGTGCTGCGGCTGCCGCCCGGCACGGAACGCTCCGCCGTCAAGGCCGCCGACCGGCGGGGCGTCGCCCTGGACGGACTGGCCGAATTCCGTCACCCGGCAGCGGACGTGGCGGCCCAGGACGGCCTGGTCGTGGGGTACGCGACGCCCTCCGAGCATGCGTACGGGGCGGCGCTGGAGGCATTGTGCGAGGTGCTGCCGCCCGAGGCGGACAAGCCTCCTCGCGCCTCCCGATGACCACCGGGGTCAGGGCCTGTGTCCCACCACCCCCGTACCCCGGAATCACCCCGTCGTTCTGACCCTGAACCGGTTCCCCCGGCTCGGGATGCCACAACTGCGGCACCGACCCCGGTACCCGCACGATGGCGAGGGCACTGCCCCCGGGCGCGCCGTTCACCCACCCCGGTGCCCTCGTCAGCCAGGCCCGGCTGGACGTCGTACAAGTACACGGCCCAGCCGGTCGCGGTCGTCAACTGCCCCTGGGGCGGCAAGGGCGCACGCCGTGAAGGCCCGGGAGATCACGGACGCCTGGAAGGCGCAGCTGAAGCGGCACACGGCGCAGGACGCCCGGCTGCAGTCCTCCTGGGCCGGGTCGACCTGGGCGCGGGCCGTCGAAGAACCGCGTGAACTCCGCGCGGGAGCGCAGTGCCAGGGTGACGCCCGCGGCCTTGAGCTGCTCGGTCGCGGCCTTCGGCTCCTCGGGGGTTGGAGTCGGCGGTGGCACAGCCGGCCACCAAGCAGCTGCCGGAGGGCAGTTCTGGCAGCAGTCTGCGGACGAGTTCATGAGCGCCGTCCTCGTCGGGGACGAAGTGGAGCAGCGCGATCAGCAAAAGGGCCACGGGGCGGGCGTTCATGCATCGCGCCACGCAGTGGCCGGCCCGGCACGGTGTACGGCAGTTCCTCTGAACGCCGTCACCCGTGCCGCGCTGCAGGGCTCGGTGGGGTCGAGGGCGAGCATGCAGCGGCCCATGGCCTCGTCCACCGGGTAGTTGTCCTTGCCGCCGAGGTACCGGTCGTACATCCGGGCGGGATGCGGCTTGCTGGTGTCGATCTCAACCGTTAATGAATGATCCATCAGTTCACAATCGGACTTGGTTCACAAACAAGACAGGCAGTTGATCAAGTGTTTGAGCAGGCGCCGGACCAACACGTCACGACAGCAGGAAGTCCGCCTCCCCCGCCTTGGCGCCCTCGATGAACGCCGTCATCTCGTCGGTGGTGTAGATCAGCGCCGGCCCGTCAGGGTCGGTGGACTGACGGACGGCGATCCGGCCGTCCGCCAGCTTCATCGCCTCCAGGCAGTTGCCGCCGTTGCCGCCGCTCCACGGCTTGAGCCAGCCCTCGCTGCCCAACTCCCGTGCGGGCATGCCGTTGTAGACGCGGCCCCGCGCCTTGATGCGATCCATTCACAGCTCCTTGCGGAGATCCTCGAGGATCTCCTTCGTGCGATGTGCCGTAGCGGCCTGCGCCGCCATGCGGTCCATGACTTCGAGGTGGGTCGCCACCTCGGCACGCGCGTCGAGATAGACGGCGCCGGTCAGGTACTCGCTGTAGACCATGTCCGGCAGTTCTGACATGGCAAATCGGAACAGCACGAAGGGCCCGTACGTACCGGGGTGCGGGCCGCCCGCGAAGGGCGCGACCTGCACGGTCACGTTGGGCAGCTTCGTGGCCTCGAGCAGTCTGTCGATCTGGGCACGCATCACCTCCGGGCCGCCGACCGGGCGGCGCAGCGCGGTCTCGTCCAGGACGGCCCAGAAGTGCGGCGCATCCTGACGGGTGAGCAGTTCCTGGCGTTGTATGCGCAGGGCGACATGGCGCTCGATGTCTTCGGGGCTGGTCTGCCCGATCGCACCCGAGCGCAGGACTCCGCGGGCGTAGTCCTCGGTCTGCAGCAGGCCGGGGACGAAGTGGGGGTCGTAGGAGCGGATGAGGCTCGCGGCGCCCTCGAGGCTGACGTACATGGAGAACCAGCCGGGCAGGATGTCGTGGAACCGCTGCCACCAGCCGGGCCTGTTGGCCTCCTCGGCCAGTTGCACGAAGTCCTCGGCCTCCTCCTCGGAGACCCCGTAGGACTTCAGGAGCAGCTGGAGGTACGGGATTTTGAGGGAGACCTCGGCCATCTCCATGCGGCGGACGGTGGCGGGGGCGACCCGGAGGATGCGGGCGGCCTCCTCGCGCTTGAGGCCGGCGTGCTCCCGCAGGTCCAACAGGCGGCGGCCGAGGACGACTTGACCGACCGTCGGCGCGGACCGCGGTTCGCTCACCCTCCACCTCCCGTGGCCGCTGAGAGTCCAAAAAGCATGCTGACAGCCATACGGCGCCATTCGAAGACCTATTCGAAGATCTGTACGGTTTCGTACGGGTCTCCGTCGATCCCAAGTGGCGCCGTATGCCGTGCTGTTGCGAGCAGTGTGCCATGGCCTTCCGCACCGTCACAGGCACTCTGCAATTTTCAGAGTGACACTTGCCAAGTGTTCACGCCGGGGCGATAGTGGCAAGCGTGATTCCGTCCGCGCCCTTAGGAACAGACGCCGCCGAAGGCCTCCCCCACAGCCTCGGTGCACGCCACGCGGGGGCCACTGCCGAGCGCCGGTTCAGCTTCGAGCTGGCCGCGCACCCGGCTTCTCCGGCGCAGGCCAGACGCCTGACGAGGGCCCGGCTGGACGTCTGGTCGGTGTGCGAGGACATCTGCGACACCGCGGCTCTGGTCATCTCCGAGCTGGTCACCAACGCCCTCGTGCACACTGCTAGCAGCCACATCGTCTGCGAGCTGCACGACGGCGACGAACTGGTGCGCATAGCCGTGCGTGACGAGGGCTGCTCCCCGGGTGCGCCCCATGCGTCGCGGGCGCGGCCCGAGGAGGAGCACGGGAGGGGGCTGCTCCTCATCGACGCGCTGTGCGACGCATGGGGCGCCCATGAACACGGTCCGGGGCTGCTGGTCTGGGCGCAGCTGCCGCGCAAGGCCGACACTCCCCGCCATGACTGCGGGCCCTGCACACGAGAGAGCTGGAGGGGGCACGCCGGTGTCGAGAGCCAATGGGGGTCCCCCCGCTCGAGCGGTGCCGAGAGTGAGGGAGAAGCCGAGAGCGGGGAAGCGCGGAGGCGCGAAGCGCTGAGCACGATCGGGCTCTCGACACCGGCTGAGGCGCCCCCGGAGGCGAACGAGCCATGTAGCGACCTGGGCTGGGGTGCCCGCCCCAAGCCGGGTCCGGCCGGTGGTTCGGGTGACGAGGACGAGGCGGCCGCACCGCACGGTCGGGACGCACACCACGGGCAGCACGGGACGGGGGCCGCATGGCGGTGAGTGCTGCGTCCGGCGGCCGGGTGCTGAGCCTGGACACGCTGGTCCGCCTCGGGCGCGGAGTGCACACGCCGGGCACGCCCCGGCGGCTGCCGGTGCCGGACGGTATGACGGCCCCGATGGGCTGCGACGCGGTGGAGGTGCCGGCCCGCTTCGGCCCGCTGGTGCTGTCCCGGCTGCCGCGCGTCGGGTGCGTGTACGCCGACGCGGCGCACTGGTGGTGGCTCGTCCCGTCCGACTCCGACTACGCACTTCAGTGGCCGACGCCCGCGCAGTACGCCGCCGGGGCGCTAGTTCCGGACGCCCCGGCGGTCCCCGACCTCATCCACCGGCCGGCCGGCACGCTCCCCTACACCCCGCCGATCCCGCTGTATCTGGCCCTGTGCCGGGTGACGGGGACGACGCCGACGTGGTCACGGCCGGCCGTCGCATGACCCGCGTGGTTGCGTAAACATCGCACCCCTTGGCGGGCGTACACCCGCGCGCCCGTCCCGCAGCGCCATGCGCTCTCCCCCCGACGGTCCGGTCCCGCGACAGTGGCCGTTCGTCGACGTGGATCGGGGGAAGTCGACGATGGCGGAACCACAGGGCTCCGGCGGGCGGAAGAAGACGCAGAACCCGGGCGGGCGTGGGAAGAAGCGCGGCAAGGGCCCGCCCGAGATCTCCGAGTCGGAACAGTTGCTCTTCGGCGGGCCGTTGCATTACGACGCTGGGCTCCGGTTTCCAGCTCGCCTGGCAGGCCGACCGGCGGGCGGCGCGGATCGTGCTGGCGGCCGAGGCGGGCCGGGGTGGGGCCCAGGCGGTGGGCCTGCTCGCCATGAACAGCGTGCTGGGGCGGCTGATCAGCGGCGGCGCGATCGGGGACCGGCTGCGCGACGCCGTACCGGTGCCGGCCGCGATGGCCGCCGTGGCGCTGCTCGGGGCGGTGCTGCGTGATGCGTCGACGCATGCGACCGGACGCCTGGAACCCAAGGTGGAGCGGGTCGCGACCGAGCTGTATCTGGAGCAGGCGGCGGCCGTGGAGCCGGCCTCGATGTGATCCAACCCGTTGCGGCGTCGCCGTCAACGCGTGTCGGCGGCTGCCGAGCGCCCGGCGCGCCTGCCGAGCACCGAACCGGCGGTGAGGCCGGAGCCACCAGGGTAGTTGAACCAGAAGAGCCCGCCGACGAGTTCGCCGGCCGCGTACAGCCCAGGGACGGGGCGGCCGCTCAGGTCCAGCACGCGCGCGTCGGCGTCGATCCGCAGCCCGCCGAAGGTGAAACTGGTGCCGCAGGTCACCGGGAAGGCGACGTACGGAGGAGTGGTCAGCGGCCGGGCCCAGTTGGACTTGGGAGGGGTGATGCCCTCGGTCCGGCAGCCGTCCTTGACCGTCGGGTCGAAGCGACCGGGGACAACAGCGGCGTTGAACCGCTCAACCGTCTCCGCCAGCCGGCCCTCGTCCATGCCGAGTTCCTTGGCCAGGCCCTCCACGGTGTCGGACTCCACCCTGGTGATGCCCGCCGAGGCGTACTCCTCGGGGCGCAGCAGCAGCGCGGACGTCGCGTCGAAGAGCTGGTAGGCGACGCCGGCCGGTTGCTTGAGGATCTCGGCACCGTACTTGGCGTACGTGTAGTTGCGGAAGTCCGCTCCCTCGTCCACGAACCGTCGACCCTCGGCGTTGACCACGATGCCGAACGGGTAGCCGCCGCGAGTGAGTTGGTTGGTCAGCTCCCGGTCGCCGGTCGCTCGGGCTCGGCTGTCCCAGGCCACCGCGTGGCAGCCGCTCCAGTGGCCGTAGGGTTGCGCGCCGGCCGCCAGAGCCATGCGGATGCCCTCGCCGGTGTTGTACGGGGTTCCGCGCACCAGGGCCAGGTCCCAGCCCGCGCCCAGATAGCCGGCCCGCATCTGCGGGTTGGCCTCGAAGCCGCCGCTGGTGACTACCACGCCGTCGGTCTCGAAGCGCTGCCCGTCGGCGAGCATCACGCCGCGGACGGAGCCGTCGGATCCGGTGGCCAGGCCGGTGACGGGGCTGTCGAAGCGGACTTCGATGCCACTGCGATCGGCGGCGGCAAGATGCTGGTCGATCATTCCTTTGCCCCCGCCGACCACGCCGACGGCCAGTCCGCCCCAGAACCGGTAGCGCCCGTCCACCTCGTAGGCCTGCCGGTGGAACATGAGCTCGAATCGCAGGCCGAGGCTGCGCAGCCAGGTCATCGTCTCGCGGGGTAATGACGTCACCACCATCGACCTTGGCCCCTCGGCCCCGGTTCGCCGCATCCTGCTCACCCGGCTGCGCGACAATCCACCGACACCGTCAGCCAAGGCCATCGCGGAACTGTTCGTCGAGACCGCCGGGACACTGTGTTCATGGACAGGCGGTTCATAGACAGGCGTTCCGCGGTGTGACTGCCGGCGATCGCCGCCGTCCCGTGGGGCGTGCCCAGGACCCGTGACCGCCGAGCTGCGCGAGCGGACGCGGGCGTCGCCGTTGAGGCCTGCATGCCCTCCAGCGCCAGGCGGGGGTGATCGACCTCAGGCCGTAGAGTCCGCGCGGTCGCACGGACGGGCGTCAAGCCTCTCGCCGACCACCCGGCCTCGGGGGGAGAGGAAGGCCGGTGTGCGATGGCAGTCCGCGCGGAGCCGGGGAGGGGCAGCCGCCACCCTCACAGGGGGCTGCCCGTGCCCGGCCGTACAGGACGCGTCAGCCGGCGGTCATCGCCGTTGCCGCGTACGTCAAGGAGATCAGGGCCAGTGCGGCGGCCGGGACGGCCCGGGACGGCCCGGGACGGCGGGTCGCCGTGGCGCAGGTGGACCACCGCCGCCGCGGCCATCAGCAGCGCGAGGCCTGTCGCGGCGGCCACGCCCAGCGGCGTCCAGGTCAGCCCCGTCAGCAGACCGGCAGCCCCGGCCACCTCCAGCGCGCCGACGACGCGATAGAGCCGTACCGACATGCCGAGATGGGCCGCCGCCTGGCGCATGCACGGCGCCGAGGCGAGCTTCGCCAGCCCCAGCGGAAGGAAGGCCAGGGACAGGGCGACAGCGAGCACGGTGGTCATGAGGCGGACCTGCCCTTGCGGCGCTCCTTGCCCAGCCGGGCGTAGTGGTCGATGAGTTCGGGGCTGTCCACAGTGGCCGGATTGACGACCTGCTCCACCGCCGCGCCCTGGAGCAGTCGCTTGATCGGGACCTCCAGCTTCTTGCCGGTGCGGGTGTGCGGGATGCCCGGCACTTCGAGGATCTCGTCGGGGACGTGGCGGGGTGAGGCGCCGGTGCGGACGGCGTCGCGGATCTTCTCGCGCAGGGTGTCGTCCAGGGTCACCCCGGCCGCGGGGACCACGAACAGCGGCATCCAGTAGCCGCCGTCCGGTTCCTCCGCGCCGATGACCAGGGCTTCGGCGATCTCGGGGAGGCGTTCGACGACGTCGTGGATGTCGGCGCTGCCGAGCCGTACACCGTTGCGGTTGAGCGTCGAGTCCGAGCGGCCGTGGACGATCACCGAGCCGTGTCCCGTGACCGTGATCCAGTCGCCGTGTCGCCACACGCCGGGGTAGGAGGAGAAGTAGGCGTCGCGGTAGCGGCTGTCGTCGGGGTCGTTCCAGAAGTAAAGCGGCATCGAGGGCATGGGGCGGGTGACGACCAGCTCGCCGACCTGGTCGATGGCGGGGAAGCCCTCGGTGTCGTACGCGGCCAGCGCCACACCCAGGTGCGGTGCGGACAACTCGCCTGCCCAGACCGGGGTGTTGGGTGCGCTGCCCGCGAACCCGGAGACGATGTCGGTGCCGCCGCTGATGGAGGCCAGCAGAACGTGGTCGCCGACGTGCCCGCGGACCCAGGGATAGGCGGAGGCGGGCAGGGCCGAGCCCGTGCAGCCCACGACGCGGATCGAGGAAAGGTCGTGGACGGACGGGTCGATGCCGAACTTGGCCATGCCGAGCAGGTATTGGGGGCTGGTGCCGAAGACGGTCACGCGGTGGCGGGCGGCCAGCTCCCACAGGACGTCGAGCTTGGCGAAGGGGGCCGGGCTGCCGTCGTACGTACACGTCGTGGCACCCGTCAGCAGTGTGGAGACGACAAGGTTCCACATCATCCAGTGGGTGGTGGTGTACCAGAGCAGGCGGTCGCCGGGGCCCAAGTCCGAGTGCAGCCCGAGGATTTTGAGATGCTCCAGGAGCACACCGCCGTGGCCGTGGACGATGCCCTTGGGCAGGCCGGTGGTGCCGGAGGAGAAGACGACCCACAGCGGATGGTCGAACGGGACCGGTACGCAGGTGAGATCTTCGGTGCGGGTGGAGGCGTCCTCCCAGGGGACGACCAGCGACGGGTACGCCTGCGAGGGCCAGGGCAGGCCGACGTGGTCCACCAGCAGGGTCGCCTTCAACGTGGGGAGTGCGTGGGCGAGTTCGAGGACGGCGTCGCGGCGGTCGTGGGTGGTGCCGTTGAACAGGTAGCCGTCGGCGGCGATCAGCACGGTGGGTTCGAGCTGGGCGAACCGGTCGGCGGCGGCCTTGGCGGCGTAGTCCTGACCGCACACCGACCACACGGCGCCCAGGCTCGCAGCGGCGAGGAACGCGACGATGGCGTGCGGGGTGTTGGGCAGGTAGCCGACGACCCGGTCGCCCTTGCCGACGCCGAGGTCGCGCAGGGTCGCGGCCACGGACGCCACCAGGAGGCGCAGCCGTTCGGCCGTGAGCTGGTAGCCGGAGCCGTTCTCGTCCAGTGCGATGATCGCGGGCCGGTCGTCGGCGAGGTTGCGCAGGGCGTGGTGGGCGTAGTTGAGGGTGGCGCCGGTGAACCAGCGGGCGCCGGGCATCCGTTCCTCGGCCAGCACCTGCTCGTACGGGGTGTCCGCGTCGATGTCGAAGTACTCCCACACCGCGCCCCAGAAGCCCTCCAGGTCGGTGACCGACCAGCGGTGCAGGGCCGCGTAGTCCTCCGGGTCCATGCCCTGACACTGGGCGAAGTCCGCGATGCGACTGGCGGCGGCCGTCTGCGGATCGGGTGTGAAGAAGGGCGTGCTCATCGCGTCGTACTCCTCAACAGGCTTTTCCGAGCAGTCCGTTCGAAAGGGACCGGGCTTCGTGTGGTGTGCAGGAGAGGTGCCCAGGCGGCGGGCGACGTGAAGTCGCGGCCGCCTGCCGGGACGATGTCCATCACGACGCGGTCGGGCCGCAGCAGGACCGCATCCGCGCGTCCGGCACGCAGCCAGGCGGCGAGGGTGCCGTCGTCGCCGAGGTCGGCCACCGGGATCGCGTGCACGCCGAGACCGTGCGCGAGCGCGGTCAGGGAGGGGCTGGGTGCTGTGGCGGTCAGCACGGCGAAGGAATCGCCGAGCGCCTCGTCGAGACGGGTACGTCGTCCACCGACGCTCACCCACGGTTGCGGACCGTGTGTGCCCGCCAGGCGTCGGCGGACACTGCGCCGCACGAGCGGTCCGGCGGTGAGGGGTGGGCTGAGGTCGCGGCCGACCAGCTCGGTCAGGCCGGGTATGCGGCAGGCGGCGGCCAGCGCTCGGCGGCGGATCGCGGCGGCGCCGTCCTGGCCGCCGGTCATGGCCCAGCCCATGGCGACCGCGAGGCGGACCACATGCCGTGCATGCGGCCTGCGTTCGCTCTCGTAGGTGTCCAACAGCCGTTCGTCGCCGCCCTGCTGGAGGACGCGGGCGAGTTTCCAGGTGAGGTTGTAGGCGTCCCGCAGCCCCGAGCACAGGCCCTGTCCGATGAACGGCGGAGTGAGGTGGGCGGCGTCGCCGAGCAGGAAGACCCGGCCGTGGCGCCAGCGGTCGGCGACGCGCGCCCGGAAGGTGTACTGGGTCTCGCGGACCACCTCGAAGTCCCCGTCGTACGAGGACGGCAGCCACGGGGCGACCAGCTCACGGACCGTCTCTTGTCCCTCCCCGAGCCGGAACTCCCAGCGGTAGCGGCTCTCGCTCACGCGCATGAAGGTGGCCGGCCGGGCCGGGTCGCAGATCTGGTCGACGCCTTCCCAGCAGCGGACGGGGCCCGTCGTGTCGACGTCGATGACCTTCCAGAGTTCCTCGAAGCGCAGGTCCTCCCAGGCGCTGCCGATGGCTTTGCGGGTGAAGCTGCCCGCGCCGTCGCAGCCGAGGACCGCGTCGGCCCACAGCTCGTGATCACCCGTGTCGTCGCGGTAGGTGACACGGACGGGGCCGGTGGAGCCCGGGCCGACGCCGGTGACCTCCACGCCGCCGCGCAGTTCGCACTCGGGGCGCCGGGCCAGGGCGTCGCGCAGCACGCGCTCCAGCTCGGGCTGGTCGAACATGCTGGTCTGCGGATAGCCGTGGTGGCCGTGCTCGGTGCGCCGGAACTCGGCCATCACCCGGTGCCGGCCATCCAGCAGCCGCAGCCCCTTCGCCGGGCGGGCAATTGCGGCGAACTCCTCACCGACGCCCGCAGCCTGAAGGATCCGGTGGATCTCGTCGTCGCCTGCGACGGCGCGCGGCAGCGGGTAGATGTCCCGGTGGCGTTCGAGGACGACACTGCGGACTCCGTGCCGGGCCAGGAGAAGGGCGGCGGTCACGCCCACCGGCCCGGCCCCGACGATCACGACGGGCACGCGCGCGGCTTCATCGACGGTCATGTGCGGCTCACCTCGGGGTTCAGTTCGCGGCCGCGACGGGCGTGCGCTGCTCGCCGAGGTCGATGCGGCCGTCGGGGGTCGCGATCGTCGCCGTGATCACGTCGCCCGGGTTCAGGTAGTGCGGGTTCTTGGCCTGGCTCTTGAAGAACGCCTTCCACTTCACGGCGGGCGGCAGCAGCGCGCCGATCTTCTCGACGGCCTTCGGCGGCGCCTTCAGGGCCGTGCCGCCGGGGGTGCCGGTGAGCAGCAGGTCGCCGGCGTCCAGGGTCTGGAAGCGGGCCAGCAGGGTGAGCGCCTTGGCCGGGCGGACGATCATGTCGGCCAGGGTGCGGTCCTGACGCAGCTCGCCGTTGACACTCAGCTTCAGCCGCAGGTCCAGGAGATGGGTGAAGTCCTCCGGCTCCAGGAGCGTGAGGTGCGGGCCGGTGGGCGTGAAGGTGGGGTACGACTTGCTCTCGTAGAACTGCGTCTTGGTCAGCTGCACCTCACGGGCGCTGACATCGTTGGTGATCACCAGTCCGGCGACGTACGACGGCAGGTCCCCCTCCTCGACCACGGTGCCGACGGGCAGGGGCGCGCCCATGACGAGCCCGAGTTCGATCTCGTAGTCGAGGAACTTCACGTGGGAGGGGCGGACGACGGCGTCGCCGGGGCCGCTGACCGAGCCGGACGCCTTGCGGAAGAACGCGGGCGGGATGTCGCCCTTGAAACCCGAATCGCGGGCGTGGCTGCGGTAGTTGACCATCTGGGCGACCACCCGGCAGGGGGTGGTGACCGGCGAGAGCGCCACCAGGTCGACGACGGGCGTGCCCGGTTCGCCGGAGGCGGCGGCCTCGCGGACAGCCGGCCGGTCGGCCAGCAGCTCGGCGGTCGTCACGGCCTTGGTGTCGACCGGGACGGCCCGGTCGCCAAGGACGACCCACCAGCCGTCGGCGGTGCGCAGGACATTGGTGCTCATGTCAGTGCCTTTGTGAGGGGGATTCGCATGCAGGGGTCAGGAGTTGGCGGCCTTGAGCAGGCCGAACAGTCGTGCCGGGTCCATCTCGTTGTCGCCGCGCAGGGCCTCGATGACATCGCGGACCCGCTGCGGGGAGGGGCTCGCGCCGAGGAAGTCGCGGGTGGCCGGCGGGCCCCACTGGGCCAGACCGCTGGTCGACATGGGCGCCCAGCCGGGCTCGACGTCGCAGGAGAACAGGTCGCCGTCGGCGAAGTGCTCCAGCATGAAGTGGTCGGGGTCGCGCCAGTAGTCGAAGAGCTGACTGCCCTGGATGTGCCGGCCGATGCCCCAACTGCGCTTGTAGCCGCGCTCCTTGAGATACTCGCCGCCGGTGGCGATCGAATCCAGGTCGGTGACCTGGTAGGCGGAGTGGACATACCCCGTCCCCGGCCCCAGATGCATCGCGAGGGTGTGGTGGTCGGCGGGCACACCGCCCAGGTCGCAGCGGATGAACGCCATCGTCGGCCCGCGCCCGCGCTGCCCGTCCAGGAACAGGAAGTCCGACACGATCATCCCGAGCGTGTCCAGGTACCAGTCCAGGGCCCGGCCGAATACCCGCGTCTCCAGCACCACGTGGCCGAGCCGCTGGATGCGGGACGGCTCGCGCGGCGGCCGCTGGGTGGCGTTGTTACGACGGTGATCCGTGCCGAAGTTGAGGAGCAGCGGCTGCTGTTCCGGCAGCGCGGGGAGCTGTTCGCCGCAGTGCACGACCCGGACCGGGAAGCCGGACGGGTCGAGCAGGTCGACCACCTTGCCGCCGCCGGGCACGTCGGAGTCCCGTACGGACGATCCGGTGGCGCGGGCCAGCCGGTCCAGATCGCCCCGCTCGGCGGCTCGGAACGCCGGACCGATGAAGCAGGACGTGCGGCCGCGCCGGATCACCATGCAGGGCGAGCCGGCGAAGGTGCCCCGCAGCCACAGCTCGCTCGCGGTGCGGGCGGCGACACCGAAGCCGAAGTCGCGGGCGAAGACCTCCGCCCGGTCCAGGTCGGGCTTCTCGAACTCCAGCCAGGCCAGGTCCGCCACCTTGATCACGGGATTCCGGGAGCGGCCGGGGTGTTCGCCGCGCAGTGCGCCCTGCTCGCTGTGGAGGTCCTGGTGGGCCGTGATGACGTCCCCGTTGACGCGCGTTTCAGACATGGTGCCCTCCGAGCAACATTGCCGTAATGAGGAAATCATCAACTGTGACAGTTCCGTCGTCAAGGCGTTCGCCGCAGGAAATGATGAATTCATCAGGACTGCGATCTACATTGGGTAACCGTTAGACTCTCTGCATGTCTACGTCAGCCCCGCCCAGCAACCGGTTCGAGCGACGTCGCGCAGAGACCCGTGGAGCTCTTGTACGAGCGGCCCGGCAGATACTCGCCGAGACCGGCGACACCAGCGCGAGCATCCAGGCGATCGCCGAGCGCGCGGACGTGGGCTTCGGCTCCTTCTACAACCACTTCGGCTCCAAGGCGGAGTTGTTCGAGACGGCAGTGATCGACGCCTTCGAGGAGTTCGGGCAGGCCTTCGACGAGCGTCTGACGGGGATCGACGACCCGGCGGAGCTGCTCGCGGCGGGCTTCCGGCTCAGTGCCCGCATGGCCGACTCCCACCCGGAGCTGATGCAGGTCCTGCGCCGCCGTGGCCTCGGGCACATCCACTCGGGCAACGGCCTGGCCCGACGCGCCCTGCGCGATCTCCAGGTCGGCATCGCCTCCGGCCGCTTCACGCCCGTCGACCCCGTGGTCGCCCTGTCCGCACTGGGCGGCACCCTGCTGTCCCTGGTGGAACTGCGGTTCGCCCGCCCCGAGGTGGACGGCGACGAGGCCGCGGTCAACCTCGCCGAGATGGTCCTACGGATGCTGGGCCTGCCCGCGGACGACGCGCACGAGGTCGCCCGACGCCCCTTGCCCGACGCCGTCTGACCTCACGCGGACGACGCGTCCGGGTGGAACGTGACCGAGCGGCCGGTGAAGCGGGCGTCGACTCCGTCCTCGCTGGTGGTGACCGACCGCAGCGTGAGCCCTTCGGGCACGTTCTGCAGCGGAATGGGCTCGTCCAGGGCCTTGTCGAGCAGCGATTTCAGCAGAGGGAGCAGTTCACCCCGCTCCGCGCGTACGTCCGTGAAGGCGATGCGGTTGCCGCCGGCCGCCGAGACGGCCGCGCTCACGGTCACGTCGCCGACGAGCGGCAGACTCGCGGTCGCGTCGACCCTGCCGGACTCGTCCCCTTGTGACACCTGCACGCCGAGCGCGCTCGACACGTCCGCGTACGACAGGAACGCAGTCGCTGTGACGCCGTCCGCGTGCGCCTCGTCGGCGCTCCCCGAGGTCCTCAGCCCGTCCATCCCGACCGTCAGCCTCGTCACCGGGAGCGGCCGGGTGCTGCCGCCGGCCGGAATGTCGTGGGCGGTCAGGTCCACATGGTCCAAGCTCCCCGCAGCCAGTTGGTTCAGTACGGGAAAGCCCCTGACGTGCACCGACGGCCGATCGGCGGTTCCCATTCCGTCCTGGAACGCCTTGGCCGTACGGCTCTCCGCGCGAGCTGCGGCGATCCGGTCGACCGCGACTCCGCCGACCAGCAGGGCCACCAGGGACGCAGCGGCGATGATCACGCGCCGCCCGGTCCGGGTCGAGGGGCTCACGTACACGGAGCCGTCGCCGTAGTAGGGCTCCTCGTCGCGGTGGGACTGATACATCGTTCTCCTCTTCAAGTGGTGCTCGGGAAGTGCGCCTACGCTGCGTCGCCCTCGGACCGGACAAGCCCGTGGACGCACGCCGCAGCACTGTCTCCGGCCACGCCCATCGCGATCAGGGCGGCGGTCGCGGTGCCGGTGCCGTCGTCGCTCCAGACCCCGCCGTTCACGCAGTCCAGAAGCCCTAGCAGGTACCCCTCCAGTGCCCTGGTCAGGACGACCGGGGAGACGCCGGTCTGGAAGGCGCCCTGCCGCTGCCCCCGGCCGATGATCGCCTCCGCCATGTCCCGCGCGGGAGCCAGGACTTCAGCGACCCGATCGGCCCCGAGGTCCTGGGGGGCGAGGCGGAGCAGGATGCGGTAGCGATCTCCGACGGGCCACACCGCGAGGACGAAGCGCGCCAGCTCCGTGACAGCGTCCGCCACCGGCGCGCGCGGGACCGCGAGCGCCTGCCGCAAGGCCCACGTGGCCTCCCCCACCAGCCCCTCCATCAGTGCGGCCCGGCCGTTGAAGTGGCCATAGACCGTGCGGCGCACCACCCCTGCCGCCTCGGCGATGTCACCGAGGCTGCTGTCGGGGTCGCGTCCGAGTTCCTGCCGGGCCGCTTCGAGGATGCGGGCCCGCGTGAGCAGAGTGCGTCTGCGTTCCGGGGCGGCTGTCACGTATGCGTGGATCATGTCGAACCTCCGGTGGACGGGCGAGGTCGACTCGATAGTTGCACACCAGTGGGCAATAAACTAGTCTGCACATCAACGGGCAATTAGCTGCCCCTGGTGCCGGGCCCCTCTTGGCCCCGCGTGCACCGATCCCATCGATTCCGCACCCCGAAGCCTGCGCTTCACCTCCTGCCGAGGAGCCTGACCATGCCGCTCTTTCCGAACACACCCGTCGAGAAGATGACGGAGCCCTATCACCGGCGCTGGTGGGCCCTGCTGGTCCTGTGCCTGAGCCTGCTGATCGTCGTCATGGCGAACACATCGCTGATCGTGGCCGCCCCCGACATGACCAAGGACCTGGGGCTGTCCAGCAGTGACCTGCAGTGGGTCATCGACGGCTACACCGTCCCCTACGCCGCCCTGATGCTCGTGCTCGGCGCGATCGGCGACAAGTACAGCCGCCGCGGTGCCCTCGTCCTCGGCCTGCTGATCTTCGCCGGAGGTGCGGTGATGGGCGGCCTGGTCGACGAGACGAACCTGGTCATCACAGCCCGCGCGATCATGGGTGTCGGTGCCGCCGTGGTCATGCCGGCCACCCTGTCGCTGCTGGTCGCGATGTTCCCACGCGCCGAGCGCGCCAAGGCCATCACCGCCTGGTCCGCGACCTCCGGCCTCGCCATCGCCGCCGGCCCGCTCGCCGCCGGCTGGCTGCTGGAGAACCACGCCTGGGGCTCGACGTTCCTGATGAACGTCCCGATCGCCGTCCTCGCCGTCGTCGGCACGCTGCTCCTGGTCCCGCCGTCGAAGGCGGCGGACATGGGCCGCATCGACTACGTCGGTGGCCTGCTGTCCATCGTCTCGGTCGGCTCCCTGGTCTACGCGACCATCGAGGGCCCGCACTTCGGCTGGGGCGTCGGCCCCATCACCGCGGCCGTCGTCGCCGGCGTGGGCCTGCTGGCCTTCGTGGCCTGGGAGTTGAAGCACCCCAACCCCATGCTGGACGTGCGCAAGTTCACCGAGCGCCCCTTCGGCGGCTCGATGATGGCGGTGCTGTTCTTCTTCTTCGGCACCTTCGGCTCGATCTACTACTCCACCCAGTTCCTGCAGTTCGTCCTCGGCTACAACGCCCTGGAGACCGGCATCCGCCTGCTGCCGCTGGCCGGAGCCGTGTTCGTCGGCGCCGCCGTCACCGGCAAGCTGGCTCCGAAGCTCGGTGTGAAGATCGTGGTGGGCACCGGCATGGTGATCGGCACCGTGGGCGTCTTCCTGCTCACCCGGATCGACTCCGGCTCCGCCTACACCGACTTCCTGGCCCCGCTGCTGCTGCTCGGCTTCGCCATCGGCCTGAGCCTGTCCCCGGCCACCGACACCATCATGGGCTCCTTCCCCGAGTCGGAGCTGGGCGTCGGCGGCGGCGCCAACGACACCGCCCTGGAACTCGGCGCCTCGCTGGGCATCGCCATCCTCGGCTCGCTGCTGGCCACCTCGTACAAGGACAAGCTGACCGACCTGGTCGGCAGCCACCTCCCGGCCGAGGCCATGGACACCGCCAAGGACTCCGTCGGCGGCGGCATCGCGGTCGCCGAGCAGGTCGCCAAGAACCCCCAGGGCGGCGCCCAGCAGGCCCAGACCCTGCTGGGCGCGGTCCACGAGTCCTTCGCCCACGCCATCGCCCACACCAGCCTCATCGGCGGCATCATCATGGCCGCCGGAACCCTGATCGTCATCGCCGTCCTGCCCGGCCGGGGGCACACCGCCAAGCAGGGTGAGGAAGAGGCGGCACCGGCTACCGAGGAGCAGACCGAGACCGTGGGCGCCTGAGCCCTGCATACCGGAGGCCGGAACCCCGATTCCGGCCTCCCCATCACCCCCTGAACGGGCCGTGCCTTGAGCGGCACACGGCCCCGGGACGGTGCCGGGAGGGGACACCCGGCACCGTCCCCCTTTTTTTCTGTCCGCCGAGCTGGGCGGTGCAGCGTCGGGGAGCTGGTGGTCAAGCCGTTCTGGGAGGGGCTGGGCAGGTGTGGGGGATCTGGGAAGAGACGCCGCGCGGTTGAGTTCCGGGTGTGGCGCTGTGGATGGTTGGCGTGGTGCTGCTCGGCCTGGGCTGGTGGCGAGATCACGCGGGATTCTGGGCGGACAAGGCGTTCCTCACCCATGTCTCCTCGTCCGTGACGACGCTTCGTTCGGCGTTCCGTTGGCCCTGGTGATCCTCAACAGGGTCGCGATGCTGCAGGCCGAGGCGGTGGAAGCGCGTGCCTGGCGGCGTCTGGCCATGCGGGTGGCCGGCCAGTGTGCCGCGTCCGTGCCCTTGCAGTTCCACGGCCCTGCGGCTCGTCTTGAAGATGCGTTTGCCGGGCTGCTCCCGGTGGAGCGCACTGCGCAGGCACCATTCATGGGCCGGGCGCCCGGGCGCCCTTCGAGCGTTCATTCCCCGGCACCCTGGCCCCGGTCATCGACTGAGTGACCTTCCCGAGGAAGACAGCAAAGGGCCCTCAACCGGGCATGGCCGGTTGAGGGCTCGATGCTGTCCGGTGTCTGCAACGTCTCACTGGCCGCCGTTCGTCGCCCCCGGCGTCGTCGCCGTGTCCTCGGCGGGTGTCCCGTCGTCCGACGACGGGTCCTGGGCCTCCTCGGTGACGACGACCACCGTGCTGCCCGCCTCGACCTCGCTCCCCGCCGCCGGGGTGCTGGAGGTGACCACGGCGTCGGAGGCCTGGGAGTACCCGGAGGCGACGGTCGCCTGGAGGCCGAGTCCACCCAGTTCGTTCTGGACCTCCGCCAGGGTCTTGCCGACGATGTCCGTCGGGATCTGCACCGTCTGCACCGACTTGGCGATCTGGACGTCGACCGACGAACCGGGCTCGACCTCGTGTCCCGCGGCGGCGCTCTGTTCGACGACGGTCCCTGCTGCCTCGCTGCTGTCCACCTCGGTGGTGTCGCCCAGCTCGAGGTCGTGCTCGGCGAGCAGCTTGCGGGCCACGCTCAGGGTGCTGCCGGTGAGGTCGGGAACCGTGGCCTTCTCGGCTTTCTTGGTCACCGTGAGGGTGATCTCGGTGCCCTTCTCGACGCTGTCGCCGCCTGCCGGGTCCTGCTCCAGGACGGTCCCGGCGTCCTTGGTGGACACCTTGTGCCGGAGCTTCACCTCGAAGCCCTTGTCCTCCAGAATGCGGGACGCGTCGTCCTCGTTCTTGTCCGTGACGTCCGGCACCTCCACCTTCGGAGCGCCGCTGGAGACGGTGACCGACACCGCCTCTCCCTTGTCGAGCCGGCCGTCCAGTGGGGTCTGCTCGCAGATGTGCCCCTTGGGCTGGTCCGCGCAGGGCTCCTTCTTGGTGACGGTGAGCGTGAGTCCGACGTTGTCCGCCGTGCGCCGGGCCTCCTCCAGGGACTGGCCGACGAGATCGGGTACGTCCGCCTTGCCGTCGTCGGCCGTACCGCGCCCGAACATGAACCAGCCGAGCACGAGTGCCGCGACGACGACCGCGACACCCATCCCGATCAGCGCGGCTCTGCCTCTGCGGCGACCGCTCTCCGCCGGGACATCGCCGTCCGGCTCCTCCTCGTCACCGCCGTCGAACGCCCGGTCCAGGACGGTCCGCGCCCCGAGGGCATCCACGTCGGCGAGCATCTCCTGCGCGGACTGGTAGCGGTACGCGGGGTCCTTCGACAGTGCCCGCAGGACGATCGCGTCGACCTGCGGTCCGACCTCGGGGTTGTGGAGGCTCGGCGGTCGCGGTTCCTCCTGGACGTGTACTCGGTGGGCTGCCTCCTGTACGAACTCAGGTCGGAGCGGGCGTCGGTGGCGTGTCCCATCGCCTGTTCCGGGGAGAGGTACTGCGCGGTGCCGATCACCAGGGAGGTCTGGGTCATGCCGACGTCCCGTGCGTCACGGGCGATGCCGAAGTCCATGACCTTGACCTGGCCGGACCAGGTCACCATGACGTTGGCCGGCTTGATGTCCCGGTGCACGATGCCGTGCTGGTGGGAATGAGCGAGCGCCTCCAGGACGCCGGCCGTCACCTCCAAGGCGCGTTCGACGGTCAGCGGTGGTCCGGAGTACAGGGCCTCGCGCAGGGTCATGCCGTCGACGTACTCCATCACGAGGTACGGCAACTGCGCCCCGTACGAGAGGTGTTCGCCCGTGTCGTAGACCGCGGCGATGGCCGGGCGGTTGAGCGAGGCGGTGGACTGGGCCTCCCGCCGGAACCGCTCCTGGAGTGCCGGATCGTGGGCGAGGTCGGTGCGCGGAGTCTTCACCGCGACGCCGCGGTCGAGCCGGAGATCGTGCGCGAGATGCACCTCGGCCATGCCTTCGGAGCCGAGCAGCAGCCGCAGTTCGTACCTGTCACCGAGGACCGCCACCGGCGCAGGCCGGGAGAAGGCCAGATCGTCTGGTCCACCGAAGTTCATGCCCAAGATAATTGCACATCTAGGGGTAACTAAAGAAGTGGGGGCGGACACGGAAAGACCCCGGTGCGTCGCACCGGGGTCACGTCGGACTGCAGGGGGATCTCAGCCCTCGGCGGCGGCCACCTCGTCGACGACGATCTGCGCCCGCTTCTCCGGCACACCGGCCGCGATGAGCGTGGTGATGGCCACCCGGGTGCCGTCGTCCTCCAGCGCCCCGGTGTTGACCTCTTCCAGCAGGGCGACCGTCATCGCCTCCAGACCGGCGCTCAGCACCGGGGCCGGCAGGTGGGTGTGGAAGATCCCGTCCCGTTGTCCCTGCTCCAGGATGGCCGCGACCCTGATCCGGGCGGGCTCCAGGATCCCGGCGACACGGTCCATGCCGAGGTCCCGTCGGGCCAGCGCCAGGAGCATCCGGTAGCGGTCGCCCACGGGCCAGAGCGCCAACGTGAAGTGGGCGAGCGCCCGGTCCGCCGGTTCCGTCGCGCCTGCTCCTACTGCAACGGCGGCGTGGAGCGCCTCGGTGGCCTCCTCGGCCAGTGCATCCAGGAGCGCGGCCCGGCCGGGGAAGTGCCCGAACAGCGTGCGCCGTACGACACCGGAGGCGCGGGCGAGCTCCTCCAGGGTGATGTCGGGATTCCGCCCCAACTCCTGGCGCGCGGTGGCCAGGATGCGCGCCCGGTTGGACCGTGCGTTGCGTCGCTGGGGCACACGACCCACGGGCTGGGACACGAAAGGAACCTCGAAGAAGACAGGGCGGAGAAGGGACTTCTCCATTCTGGCACGCGAGTCCCGACCGACCCGCGGCCGCATCCGGGGTCGGTCGGGACCTGGTCAGGCGGGCAGCTCCTTGATGTCGGACGGCTCCTGCGGCTCGATGCCGTTGAAGCGGTGCCGGAAGTCGCTGGAGGCGGGGTACGCGGCGCGGCGGGAGCGCATGATCGGGCCCAGCGGGCGGTGGACCTCCAGGGCGTGCCAGGGGCTGAAGGAAAGGACGTCGTCGGCGTAGCGGCGGCGGGCGTCGCTGTAGGCGCCCTGGGCGGACAGATGCAGCACGGCCACGGTCTGGTGCGGTGACAGTTCCCCGGGCCCGGGCCCGGGCCCGGGCGACCCTGCACCGATTCGCAGCGGCCATGTCCGACCTCGACGCTGCGGACCGAGCAGGCGCGCGACCGGACGGCCTGGCCGCGGAACGAGCGGCGATCATGCAGGCGGTCGGCTGCTACGGCGAGGCTCACCTTCTGCTGAGGGAGGCAGCCCCGCACCGGACTTCGCCATGCTGAGCGCCCTCGCCGTCCTCCATGCGGAAAGCGGCAACATCGCGGAGGCGGTGCACGTCTTCCGGGAGGCCCGGAACGCCTACCGGGGCGTCTCGCCCTTCCCTCTCGCCCAACTGGACTTCCGGCGCGGGGTGATGTGGCTGCGCGAGGGTGAACTGCCCGCGGCCCGCGAAGCGTTCGACGGCCCCCGATACCGAGTGCCCGGTTACGCCCCTGCCATCGGCCACCTCGCCGAGGTGGAACTCCTGTGCGGAGACGCCGATGCGGCCGCCAACCGCCTGCGTCCCCTGGCGGAGACGAGTGACGACCCCGAGTACGCCTCCCACCTTGCACTCGCCCTGCACGCCGTCGGCCGTCACCAGGAGGCTCAGCCGTGGCGGGACCGGGCGGCGGAACGCTACGACGAGTTGGTGCCGCGCCACCCGGAGGCCTACTCCGACCATGCCTGCGACTTCTGGCTCCAGGTGGGAGCCGATGTCGACCGGGGCCTGCAACTCGCCCTGCAGACCCTGGTCATGCGCCAGACGACCCGCTCGTACGCCTCGGTCCAGCGTGCCCGGGCGGCAGGCAGCCAGTCGGCGCAGGACACGCCCTGACCGCGACGGCACCGCCGTCCGCAGAAGTCACCATGAACGACATCGCCGCGATCCCGGCACCACACGGCATCCCTCTCGCGGGCAACACTCCACAGATCCCGCCGTGGTGGCCGATCTGCCGCGTGGCCTGGACACCCTGCCGGCCCGCCAGTTCAACGGCGGCCATGAGCTGTCCGGCGGCCAGTGGCAGCGGCTCGGCGTGGCACGGGCCGCCTACCGGCGCGGCCGGATCCTGGTCGTGGACCAGCCGACGGCGGCCCTGGATGCGCGGGCCGAGCTGGAGGTCTTCGAGAAGATCCGCGCCCTGGCCTCGGCCGGGCAGACCGTCGTGCTGATCACCCACCGGCTGGCGTCGGTGCGCCACGCGGACCTGGTGCACGTCCTCGACCAGGGCCTCCTGGCGGAGTCCGGCACTCCGGACGAGTTGCTGGCGAGCGGCGGTATCTACGCGGAGCTGCACTCGCTCCAGGCCGAGCAGTACTCGGCGCCGGTGCCGAAGGCCGGTTGAACCGGCGCCGCTGCGGAGCGGTCAGGCGACCGCGTCGACGGTCGCCTCGCTGCGCACGACTACGAGAAATGTGTCCGTAGCCAGGTCCATGACGACCTCGGCGGCCAGCCCTTCCATGCGCCGCGCATGCGCGAACTCCTCGGCCGGCCACGATCCCCGCGGCCCGCCCGCGGGAAAGCGTTCGAGCACTGTTCGCCCGTTCACCATCCTGCACCTCCAGAAAGCGTCGTACTTGTAGGAGTTAACGCCTTCCAGGGGCCGAACGCCTCGCTCAGTTGCCGGACTGAGACGTAGTTGACACTCGTTCACCGCGGACTGTGAGGGTCCGGTCACTTAGTGAAGATCCCGACCGCGTTTCGACTACTTTCTGTTTCATTCCTTGCACTCGACGTAATGCCCCTTTGTATACGTCACCGGGAGCTCGACCAGGCCGCGGGCGCGCAGGGAGCGGCGCCACCGCAGGTCGTCGTCCGCGAGTTCGAGTTCGGGGAAGCGTTGCAGGAGGGCGGCGACGGCGATCTCGGTCTCGGCGCGGGCCAGGGGTGCGCCCAGGCAGTAGTGGATGCCGTGGCCGAGGGCGAGGTGGCCGGAGGCGTCGCGGGTCAGGTCGAGGCGGTCGGGGTCGGGGAAACGGGCGGGGTCGCGGTCGGCGGCGGACGGGGAGACCCAGACCGTCTCGCCGGCGGGGATCGTGACCCCGCCGATGGTCACGTCCGTCACGGGGAAGCGCCGGATGGCGAGCAGCGCGGGGCCTTCGTAGCGCAGAAGCTCCTGTACCGCGGCGGGGAGCCGGGTCGGGTCCTTGCGCAGGGCGACCAGTTGCTCGGGGTGTTGCAGCAGGGCGAGGACGGCGTTGCCGATGAGCTGCACCGTGTTCTCGTAACCGGCGAAGAGGATGAGGAAGGCGAGGGACATCAGCTCGTCCTCGCTGAGCCGGTCACCCTCCTCGCGCACGGCGATCAGATCGGAGAGCAGGTCGTCGGCGGGCTCGCTGCGCTTGTCCGCGAGGAGCCGGGTGAAGTAGCCGAGCATCGCCACCACCGCCTCTTTGGCGGCCTCGGGCCCGGCGTCCGGGGCCGGGGCGACGAGGGTGTCGGTCCAGATCCGGAAGTCGAGGCGGTGCTGGTCCGGGATGCCGAGCAGATCGCAGATGACGGTGATGGGCAGCGGCGCGGCGTAGGCGGCGATCAGATCCACGGTGCCGTGCGCACCGAGCGCGTCGAGGAGCCGGTCGGCGGTGCGGCGGATCGGCGTACGGAGCTGCTCGACGCGACGCGTGGTGAAGGCGCGGCCGACCAGGCGGCGCACGCGGGTGTGGTCGGGCGGGTCCATGTTGAGGAGGTTGGCGTCGAGCGCCGGCGGCAGCGAGAAGCCCTTGTAGGTGCCCGCGACGGCATACCGCTTGTCGAGCGAGAGCCGCGGGTCGGCGAGGGCGGCGCGTACGTCGTCGTAGCGGGTGACGAGCCAGGCGGGGGTGCCGTCCGGTCCGGCGATGCGGTGCACGGGCGCGGTCTCGCGCAGCCGCCGGTAGACGTCGTAGGGGTGGTCGAGGAGGCCGTCGGCGGGATCCATGGGGTCAGCGTAGGGCGCCGGGGCTCACGGTTTGGGGGCCGACTGCGTCACCCTCTGGGCGAGTTGACCGGCGAAGTGGAAGACGCCCCGGCCGAAGGCGGTAGGCGGCGCGTGCGGAGCGAGCGCGGTGGTGATGCGGCCGTCGGCGCCACCCCGGTGTCGTAGCGCGAACTCCTCGGACTTCTCCCGGCCTTGGGGTCCCTGGGCGGAGAAGTACGCCTCTCCCCGACGGGCCCGGATCCCGCACTCCTCGACGACGGCGGCGACCGCGTCCATGGCGAAGTAGTGGTCGGCGAAGCAGGTGACGCCGCCGCGGATCAGCTCGGCGCGGGCGAGCCGCGCCCCCAACTCCACGTCCCTCTCGGTGAGGTTGGACTCGACCGGCCGGACGACGTCGTTGAACCACTGCTCGGTGGGCAGGTCCTCGGCGGCGCCGCGCAGCGCGACCATCGGCGCGTGCGTGTGGCAGTCGATCAGGCCGGGCATCGCGACCCGGCCACGCCCGTCGATGCGCTCGGCCGCGGCGAGATGCTCGACCGCGAAGGCGGCCGTCACCGACTCGGCGACCCCGCCCCGTACCACGACGGCGGCGCCCTCCTCGAACCCGACCCCTTCCTGATCGTCGTGCACGAGGACGGTGCAGCCGGTGATGACGAGATCGGCGGGAGAGTCGGTCATCCCGCCGACGTAGGACGCCGTCGTCGGCCGGCGTGAGCCGATCCGCGCATCCGGTCCCGTCCGGTCGCGGAACCGGCCGGCCTCGGGGACCCTGTCCTCACCACAGCTCGCCGCACGGCTTCTGGAAGGGGCCCGGCATGCTCCTCGGCACCTGGAACCTGGAGAACCTGTACCGGCCCGGCGGCCCCTTCGGGCCCAAGGACAAGGCCGCCTACGAGACGAAGCTCGCCTCCCTCGCCGCCGTGATCACGGAGCTCGACCCGGCGCTGCTCGGCGTGCAGGAGGTCGGCGAGCCCGAGGCGCTGGACGACCTGGTCGGCATGCTGGACGGCGACTGGCATGTCGCGCTCTCCGGGCATCCGGACGGCCGGGGCATCCGGGTCGGCTTCCTCAGCCGTACGGCGGTGGAGGTGGTGGCCGACACGAACACGTTCCCGGCGGAGCTGCGGCCGGTGCAGGAGGACGACTCCGGTGCGCCGGTGTCGGCGGCGGGGCGCGGTTTCCTGGCCGTCGAGGTCGCGACGGACTTCGGCCCGCTGCGGGTGGCCGTGGCCCACCTCAAGTCGAAGCTGCCGGCCTATCCGGGGAACCGTTTCTTCCCCCATGACGAGGGTGAACGGGCCCGCTACGGCGCCTACGCCCTGTACCGGCGGGCCGCCGAGGCGACAGCCCTGCGCGCGCTGGCCGACACCCTGCTGGCCGGGGACGGACGCGAACGGGACGTAGCGGTACTGGGCGATCTGAACGACGAGGTGCAGGCCGCGACCACGCAGATCCTGCTCGGCCCGCCCGGCTCCGAGATCGGCACTCCGGGCTACGGCCATCCCGACCAGGGCGATGCGGAACGGCTGTGGGACGTGGCCCCGCTGATCCCCGCCGAGCAGCGCTACTCCCGCATCAGCTCCGGGCGCCGGGAACTGATCGACCACATCCTGGTCAGCCACCGTCTGCTCCTGCGGGTGACGGCGGCGGGGACGGGCCTGCCGGGCGACGGGACGCTGCGGCTGCCGTCGGTGGGACCGGACCCGGCGGACCGGCAGGGAAAGCCCGGGTCGGACCATGCGCCGGTGTGGGTGCGAGTGGGGCAGTGATCCGCTCGGCGGGGCGCGCCGGAACGGCATGCCCCGCCGCCGGGCTCGCTAGCAGCCCAGGTGGGCGACGAGCAGGTTCGGGTCCTGCTGGGTGAAGTACGCGGCGCTGTTGACGTAGAGAGTGTTGCCGCGCACCGCCACGGAAGTCGGGTTGGACAGCCCGTCCGCCTTTGTGAGGACGACGGAGTGGGTGCCGTCCGGGCGTACCTCGACGAGCTCGCTGACGCCGATCAGGGCGGCGAGAACGGTGTCGTCGTGCGGTCCGGGGAAGGCGAAGTCGTCGACGTTGGTGAGCCCGGTCGCCCGGGTCTCGACCGCGCCCGCGGAGCCGTTCGGCCGTACGGGAATGCGCAGCAGCGTGCCCCGGTCGCTGTTGGACACCCATACGGCTCCGCCGTGGACCTTGACTCCGTTGGCACCGAATCCGGCGCCCGTGACCGGGACCGGATCGAGGGCGGTGTCCTTGGCCCACACGGTCGGCGTGCCCCCGGCCTGCGGAACCCGCCACACGATGCCCTGCGCCGAGTCGGCGGCGTAGAGCACGCCGTGGCGCTCGTCGAGGGCGAGGCCGTTGGGCAGTGCGGTCGTCGGCAGCTGCGCGATCTGCCGGGGTGCGCTGCCGTCGGGCGCGATGCGCCAGACGCCGGTCTTGTCGGTGCCGGTGGCGTAGTCGACGTAGAGCGTGCCGTCGTGGGCGCGGGCGATGCCGAAGGCGGTCGCGGCCTTCAGTACGGGGGTGTTCGGGTTCGGCTCGTCGGGCAGGGTCGCACGGATCGTGGTGCTCCCGTCCCGGGTGACGTGGGCGACCTGCCGGGCGGAGGCGAAGGTCAGATCGGCGGAGCCGTCGGGCTCGACGGCGATGTTCTCCGGCGACTGCCCTGCGGCGAGGTCGAAGTGGGCGACGACACGGGGCCGGGACACGGTCGGTTCGTCCGCGGACGCGGGAGCGGTCGCGAGCACCGCCAGAGCGACGGCGGCCGTGGTGGCACCGGCCAAATGCGGGAGTCTGGGCAGGAACCTGTGCTTGGACATGAACCTCTCCTGGAACTGGGGCACGAAGGCACACGAAGGCACCAGTGTGCGTCGCAGGACAGGAACTGTCGTACGAATTTTCGTTCACCGCCCGTGAGTTCACCTCGCGGCCATCCGGATCTTCGACTGCCCGTGCGGCAAATCGGGGGGAGAGCGGGTGCTACACGGCGATGGGCAGCCCGGGCAGGCGTAGCCCCGTCCGTTCACGCCCCTTTTCGAACTGCGCTAGCAGATCGGTGAGTTGCTCCCGCTGGCGAGCGGACAGACGTCCCGAGTCGTCGAGTTGAACGGCACAGGCGGTGGTCGTGTCGACGAGCTCTTCGAGGATGGCGACGACCTCGTCCGCGCCCTCCGAGTGCCGGGCGAGTGCGGGGAGTTCGGCGGCGGCGAGGGCGATGGCGGTCCCGGCTTCGGCGAGTGTGCGGTAGGCCTCGCGCCGCAGGGTCCAGCGCGTGGCCCGGGAGTCGGGGCCGGCCATGGGGTCGCGGGCCTCACGCAGAACATGGGCGAGGTAGGCGTGCGCGGCGCTGCCCGCCGCGACGAGCCGGGCCTGCACCGTCCCGCCCCGCTGCCCCGGCATCGGCAGATGCCCGACGATGAGGACGATCGCACAGGCCAGCAGGGTCTCACCGATCCGGCTGGCGGAGGCCTGCGGCTCCCCGCCGACCATCACCAGGGCGAGCACGAGCACGGTCACGACGGCGGTCTGCGCGGCGAAGTGCCGGGTGGCGACGGGGATGAGGGCCCCGCTGACGGCCACCAGCGCGATGAGCCCTTCGGGCCGGGGCAGTACGGCGGCGAACCCGGCGAAGACAAGAGCCCCGAGCACGGTGCCGGCCGCCCGGCACAGCACCCGCGAGACCAGCGGCCCGAGGTCGGGCTTGACCAGGAAGACGGCGGTGGCGGGCAGCCAGTACCAGTGCGCGTGCTGCCCGTACCAGCGGGCGTGGTGCAGGGCCTGCGCCACCCCCGCGCCGGCCCCGAAGCACAGGGCGACCCGCAGCCCGTACTCCCGCCCACCGGCCCCGAAGGCGAGGCGGAACTGATCCCTGGCCGTACGCCGCCGGGTGTGCAGGTCGCCCCCTTCCCCCTGGTCGAAGGCGTCGGCGGCATGGAGCAGGGCGTCGTCTAGGGCGCGCAGGGCGGGAGCCGAGCGGTGGGGTGCGGGCAGCGGCCCGGTGTGCGTGTCCTCCCGTACGGCGGCCGCGAGCCGCCGTGGCCCTTCGGACGCCCGCCCGGGAACGGCCTCCCCGGCCCAGGCGAGCGCGGTCGCGGCCTCAGCGAGGGGGAGGGCGGCGGCGTACTGCGCGTGCACCCGTCGCTCCGCGGAGGAGGAGGCGTAACGCCTCAGCCGGGGGCCGGCGAGGGCGTCCTGCGCATGGTCGAGGGCCGCGGTCAGCGCGGCCCGGCGCGCGATGCCGTCCTCGGTCCCCGCCGCCTCGAGCAGATCGGCGACGGCGTCGTACACGGCCGCCACGGCATCCCGCTCCCCGTCGAACCGGAAGTCACCGGCGGTGGCACCGGGCGTGGGGAGCACCAGCCGCAGGGCGAGCAGCCACCCGGCGCCCGCGAGGAAGGCCAGGGCACGCAGCCAGCCCGCCTCCGGGACCGGCATCCCGGCCCCGATGGCGGAGGCGACGAGCAACTGCGTCCCCGCGCCGGAGGCGACGGGCCCGATGGCGCTGATGCCTCCGGCGAGCAGCCCGACGCCGGTGAGCAGGAGAGTGAGCACGACCGCTCCGACATGCTCACCGGCAAATGTCCCGACGAGCAGCCCACCGGCCCCCGCGAGCGCGGGCACCCCGAGCCGCTTGACGGAGGCGCGACGACTGCCGGGCCGGTCGTTGATCCCGGCGAGCATGGCGGCGATGGCGGCGACGACGCCGAGGGAGGTGCGACCGATGAGTACCGCGGTGAGGAGAAGCGGCCCGGCGGCAAGAGCACCGCGCACGACGGCGCTCCAGGGGATGGGTCCGCGCTGGGCGCGAAGGGCGTGGGCGAGCCAGGGCGGCAGCGCGAGGTGACGGGTTTCAGAGCCGGTGCGGGACACGGGGGCTGGGCTCCTGTACGGACGAGGGCGGGGTGTGCCTTCGGGCGACGGTGGCCGAGTTTCGGGGTGTGGTGCCCACGGTAGATCGCGTTCCTGGAGGGAACGGGACGATTGTGTTTCCGGGGTGTGACGGTTGGCCGGAAGGGCGCGTTCTTTATGAACGCAATTCCCGGATGAACGCAGGCGGGCCCGGGGGCGTAGCCTGCCCCCGGGCCCTGGGATGCCGTCCATATTCACACGCCGGCACGCTTGAGAACCCAGATCAGTCGTTAGGTCGTCGCGTCCTGCCTTTGGACCACCGCACATCGAGCTGTGCGGACTGGACTTGAACCAGCATTTCGACGCGCTGGGGCCTGGGCCCGGTCGATCCGGCGATCGACGGCGAATGCTGAGTCTGGAGCGATAGTCTTAGTTTGATCGCGGCCCACCCCTGATGTCTTTGGCGGGTGCGGACCGCTGAGTCACGACAAGCTTCAGCTTCAGCTTGCGCTCTTCGCGCACCCCGGCCGCAAAGGACCGGGGAGTCTCAAAGGCTACCCGAACAGGTAGCCGAACACGGCGTCACCGACCCGCTGGTCGACGACATCGGTGCCGTTCGCCTCCTCACGCGCGAACTTCACTGCCTGCTGCAACTTCTCCACGCGGTCGAGGAGTTCATTGACGCGGCGGGCGGGAAGGGCGCCGGAGAACTTCACGGTGGTCCAGTACCCGACGGGAATGTCCTCGTAGTAGACCTCGACCTGGGCGGGATGCTTCTCGGTCGCCTCGGCCTTGACGTGGTTCCGCGGCACCTTCTTGGTCCGCAGCGTCCGTACCGGCTCGGTCTTCCAGGCATCCGTGGACGGGTCCTGCACCCACGACTCGGAGGCGTCGAGAACGGGAAGCTTCCGTACGAAGGTGTTGAGATCGACGAGCTGCTTCTCGAGAAAGAGCAGATAGGAGACGGGCACGTCGGCCACCAGCACCCGCCCGTCCACCTTCACATCGGCACGGGCGGTGCAGTTGGCCCAGTCCTTCGTGGCGGTCACGTCGAACAGCCGGGTCAGGGTCGCGGCGGTCTCCCGCAGCACGTCCTCGGCCTGCACCTGCACCCGCGTCGACTCGGGCGGCAGCTGCTCGCCCTCTTCGTCCTTCGGCTGGTACGTACGCGAGATACCGGCCAACAAAGCGGGCTTCTGCAGCCCGTGATGAGCGGCCGTCAGGTCCTGGTGCGCCTTGGACTTGATGCCCTTCTCCACTGCGATGATCTGATTGAGTTTCGCCACGTCCGGGACGGTAGCAGCGACAACTGCTCAATCTCGAAGGATTATTCGCCGCCGATCAGGGGTGCATTGCAGAAGAGAAGAGCGCCTCCGCGTCATCGATCACCCGTACCAACACGTCCGGGTCCGGTTCCAGTTGCTCAAGTACCGCGTCAATTCCCCGCAGTCCGGCCCGCTCCAGCAACCGCTTCTCATTCGTCACCCACTCCCCTCGCGCCGCCAGCACCGCATGCCCGGTCTGTACGGCGGCCGTGGCGACGGTTCCGGCGACCTCCGCGAGGCGGCCGTGCGGGGCGTGGTTGGCCTTCGCATAGGCGAGCGTGACGTGGGCGGTGCCCCGCCAGCTCTCGGCGGCGGAGGCCCGCAGCTTCTGCGGGTACGCGGCCGACCGGGGCGCCTCGCCCCGAAGCACCCGGTTGACCGCCAGTTCGGCAACGACCAGATAGCTCGGAATCCCGGCGAGATGGAACATCAACGGCTCCACCCGGAACCGCCCTTCCTCCGCCTCCGCCAACTCGTGCTCGACGATGTCGAGATCGCGGTAGTGGACGTCGACGCGCCGGCCGTCGATCGTCAGCCAGGCACCTCCGTTGAAGACGCCGCCGCCCCAGCCGCCGACCTCCGAGACCTCGCCCTCCCAGCCGAGGGCCCGAAGACCGTCCGGGTCGAACGGCCCGCGGTAGTAGACGGCCAGGTCCCAGTCGCTGTCGGGCCGGTCCGTGCCCTCAGCGCGGGAACCGCCGAGGGCGACGGCCCGGACAGTGGGAAGGGCGGCGAGCCGGTCGGCGACGGTGTCGAGGAACCCCTGATCGTCCTTGGTCGTCTCCGCCATGCCGGCCATCCTGCCAGGGCGTGACCGACACCACCTCATCGGCGCGGGCAGCCGCCGCAGCGCCTGCGGCACGCTCACCCTGTACGCGGACGACCGCCATCGAGGGGAACAGCATGCAGACCGAAGACGGAGACGTACTGGCGCAGTTGGAGCAGGCTCTCCAGCCTGCAGCCCCCATCCCGCCGGGTGACAACTGGGCCGCAGCCCCCGATCTGCTGCTGTACCTGGTGGAGCAGATACGGTCGCGGCGCCCCGCACTCGTCGTCGAACTGGGCAGTGGCACCTCGACGTTGTGGCTTGCGACGGCCCTGCGCGCCTTCGGCATACCGGGCCGCGTGGTGAGCCTGGAACACGATCCCGGCTATCACGCGCAGACCGCGCAGGGGCTCGACCGCCTGGATCTCGGTGAGTACGCCGAGGTGCGGCTCGCTCCGCTGGAGCAGTTCACCATCCAGGGTGAGACCTGGCCCTGGTACGCCGAAGCGGCCTGGCGCGATCTGAGGGATTGCGGCCTGCTGTTTGTGGACGGCCCTCCCGGATGGTCCGCGCCGCTCGCCCGCTACCCGGCCGTACCCCTGCTCACCGACGCCCTCTCCCCCGCAGCTGCGGTCCTCCTCGACGACCACGATCGCCCCGATGAGCAGGCCATAGTTGCGCGCTGGCGCCAGCAGCACCCCACCTGGTCCCTCGAACGGCTCGCACACCGGAAGGGAACGGCGGTGCTGCACCTCCCGGGGACGGAACCGAGTGGCGAGCGCTCAGAAATGGTTTGAGCGAGGCCGAGCCCCGCTGCTACGTTCCTGATGGACCGTGAAGTCGTCGTATGGAGGTGAGCCCCGTGAACGCAGTTACCCGTGGGTGCTCCCTCAACCCGTCACGGTCCGGCGGCTGACGTTCGGTGTCGCCAGGAGCGCCTGAGATCGAGGCACTCCTGGAGGGAGACTCCGATGAACACAAAGCCTTTCACATCCGGCCCGGGCGAGAACGCAGCGGTGATCACGCGCGTCGCGGACCGGCAATGGCATGCACTGGACGACGACCTGGTGGTCGGCCGCGGGCATGCGGAGCACCGGCCCGACGGACGCCTGTTCGTCAGCATCGACGCCTGGCACGACGCCACCTTCGACCGGCTCGCCGAGGCGATGCTGGCGGAACTTCCGGCGCCGCTGTACACGGTGGTCGACGAAGCCGACGTCGAGCTGACGGCAGGCTGGCGGCGGGCCGGTTTCACGATCCGGCGCCGCGAGTGGGAGTACGCCGTGCCGACCGACCCGCAGGTCACCGGGCTCGAAGCGGTCCTGCCGCCCTCGGGCGTGACGATCGTGCCCGCCGGTCGGGCGGACGAGGGCCTGCTGCGGGCGGTGGACCGCGTGATCCGTGCCGAGGTCGAGGCGAGTGTCGGATGGCATTCGATGCCCGCGGAGGTCATTCGCCGCCCCGCTGACGACACCATCGTCGACCCGTCGAAATACACGGTGGCCGCGGCGCCGGACCGCTACCTGGGTCTGATCCGGGTGGTGACGGTGATCCGGCCGCGCATCGGGCTGGTCGCGGTGCCGGCCGGTGAACAGCGCCGCGGCATCGCGCGGGCGCTGCTCGCCCACGCGCTGGGGACGCTGCACCGCTCCGGCTTCACCACGGCCTGGACCGAGGTCCAGGAGTCCAACCGAGCGGCCTCGGCACTGTTCGAGGCCATCGGCGCCCGGCCGGCGAGCAGCAACCTGGAGCTGGTGCGATGACAAGGAACAAAAACGTCATCGAAGTCGAGGGCAAGGTCGTCGAGTGCCTGCGCAGCGCCATGTTCACCGTGCAACTCGACAACGGCCACCAGGTGCTCGCGCACATCAGCGGCAAGATCCGCAAGAACTACATCAAGATCATGCTGGAGGACCGGGTGCTGGTTGAGCTCCCGCCGTACGACCTGACGCGCGGCCGGATCGTGTTCCGGTACCGGAACTAGGACCTGTCGTTTGGACCAGCCCGGCGTCGCGGCAGCCGGGAAGCACTGTTGGCTATAGCCGACCTGATCCAAACGACAGGCCCTAGCGGCGCCCCGGGCGGGACGGAGGGAAATTGGGATGCGCTCCCGGCGGCCGGACCGGACGATCGGTGAGTTGTCCGCCGCCGGCCAAGGAGCTGCTTCGTGATCCGACGAGTCACTGTCCCTTCCCTCTTCCCGCCGCCCCTCTACTCCCACGCCTCCGTCGTCGAAGCCGGCACCAGGCTCGCCTTCCTCGCCGGCTCCGTCCCCCTCGACGCCGGGGGAAAGCTGGTCGGCGAGGGCGATCCGGTGCGGCAGGCCGAGCAGGTGCTGGCGAATCTCGAGGAGCAACTGCAAGCGGTCGGCAGCGACTCGGCGCATGTCGTCGCCACCGATGTGTACGTCGTCAGCAGTGAGACCGCCGTGCTCTCCGCCGTCTGGGACGTCGTCGAGGCGTCCGGGCTCGGTGTCGGGCCGCACTCGTCGACGCTGATCGGCGTGGCGTGTCTGGGGTACACGGGGCAGCTGGTGGAGATTACCGCCACCGCCGTAGTTCCCGAGGTTTCCCACGTTTCGTAAGGGGTTGCATGTTGATCGAGCATCGCGGGCGGCGTCCCGTCGTCCCCGATTCCGCGTACGTCGCCCCGACGGCTGTCCTGTGTGGTGCCGTGACCCTCGGCGAGCGGGCCAGGGTGCTGCACGGTGCCGTGCTCACCGCCGAGGACGGGGAGGTCCGCGTCGGCTCGGACGTCGTCGTCATGGAGAACGCGCTGGTGCGCGGGCGGGCCGGGCACCCCGCCTTCATCGGTGACGCCGTACTCGTCGGACCGCACGCCCATGTCAACGGCGCGACCATCGAGGACGAGGTGTTCGTCGCCACCGGGGCCTCCGTCTTCCCGGGGGCCGTCGCGGGCGCCGGCTCCGAGCTGCGGATCAACAGCGTGCTGCACGTCAACTCGGTACTGCCGCCCGGCACCGTCCTGCCCATCGGCTGGATCGCGGCCGGGACGCCCACGGCTCGGCTCTTCGCGCCCGGCGAGCACGACGAACTATGGGCAGTACAGCAGGAGTTGGACTTCCCCGGCACGCTCTACGGAGTCCCGCGCGGCACCTCCATGCGGGACATCATGGCGCGCCAGGTCGACTACTACGGCGCCCATCACCACGACCTCACCCTCAACGACTGACGGGATCTCACTTGCCTTCCGAAGCCTCTCCCACAACGCTCCGCCGAGCCGCCTCGGCCCCCGATGCCGCCGCGGCGGCCGACGTCTGGCTGACCTCCTTCGCCGCCGCCCTGCCCACGGTCGTCAGCCCCCGCTCCGCCGACGACGTGCGCAACTACTTCCGGGACGTCGTCGTACCCCTGCGCGAGACCTGGGTCGCAGACACCGGAGCCGAGGGCGGCATCGTCGGCGTGATGGTGCTCCACGACGACGAGCTCTCCCAGCTGTACCTGCGTCCCGACTGGCGTGGGCGCGGCATCGGTGACCGTTTCGTCGCGCTCGCCAAGGAGCGGAGGCCCGGCGGGCTCAGCCTGTGGACCTTCCAGGTCAACAAGCCGGCCCACCGGTTCTACGAGCGGCACGGCTTCGTCGCCGTCGAGTACACGGACGGCAGCGGGAACGAGGAGCAGGAGCCGGACGTGCAGTATGTGTGGCGCCCCTGAGCGCCTCTGAACGCCTTGGTGTTCAGGGCCTGCCAGGACCGTGGTCCCGGTACGCCCAGGCCGCCGCCTGCGCCGCGAGCCCGACCACGTCCACCTCTGCGGTGTCGCCGTCGAGGTGCCGGTATTCGACCGCCGTGAGGATCACTACCCGTTCGCGCAGGCCCAAGTGGTCGTGGAAGCCGGAGGCGAGGATGTCGGCGGCGGCCTCGCCCGCGGGGACGCCGGCCGCGTGGCGGGCGTGGACGAGGGCTTCCAGCTCCCGCAGGTAGGTGACGTAACCGCGGACGTCCTCGGTGCTCATCACTGGCCCGTGTCCGGGAATCACCACCCCGGGCTCCAGGGCCAGGATCGTCTCGCAGGCCGCGGCGACCCGGGCGAGCGGGCCGTCCCAGTGGACGGGGTGGTCCTCGGCGAACAGGACGTCCCCGGCACACACGACCCGCTGCCCGGGCAGGTGGACCATGAGGTCACCGGCCGAGTGCGCGGGGCCCACCTCGATCAGTTCGGCCTCGATGTCGCCCACCGTCAGGGCGTACCGGCCGGAGAAGGTGGTGGTGGGCGGGACGGCCTCGACACCCTCGTACGTAAAACGGCCGAAGTGCTCGCGCGCATACCAGCCCAGCGGCTGGTCGGCGGGTGTCTGGTGGGTGAGGAAGTGCATCTGCTGCGGGGAGGGTTCGCGGCAGAGGTGTTCCGCGCTCGCCTTCGTGGCGATGATCTCGGCTCCCGGGAAGCAGCCGTTCCCGAACGTGTGGTCGCCGTTGACGTGGGTGTTGACGATCGTCGTCACGGCGGCCGCGCCCGCGGGCAGGACCGGGCGGGCCGCGGCGAGCAGGGCCTCGGTCATCGGCCGGTCGTAGGGGGTGTCGACCAGGGCCGCCTGCTCGCCGGAGGTGATGAGCAGGCAGTTCGCGAAGCCCCAGGTGCCCGCGTGGCCCGGGGACCACAGGTGGAGTCCGTCGGCGACCGGGACGAGTCCGTCAGGAAGGTTCATGGCGCTCATTGTCGGGGACGGTGATCACGAGTTGTGCGGTCGGGTGCGCCCCACGTTCGCGTCTTCGGCACCGGCTTCGCATAGCTGCCCGCCCGGCTGGTCGTCAGCTCCAACGCCACCAGCGACTCCGCCAGTTTGACGGCCGCCCCGACCCCGTCCACCACCGGCAGCCCGAGCTTCTCCCCCACCACCCGCTGCAGTCCGGTCATCCCGGCGCACCCGAGCACCAGGACCTCGGCCCCGGCCTCCCGCGCCCGTTCGGCAGCCGTAAGGAAAGCGGCCTCCGCGCGGTCGGCGTCGCCCAGGTCGAGGACTCCCAGGCCGGTCCCGACGACAGCGGCGCAGTTGCGCCCGACCCCCGCCAGCTCCAGGCTGTCCTCGATCTGGCCGCACGACCGCTCCAGCGTCGTCACGACCCCGTACCGGCGCCCCAGCAGGCAGGCCAGATGGGCCGCGGCCTCCGTGATGTCGACGACGGGTACGTCGACCAACTCCCTTACGCCTTCCCGCCCGTGCTCCCCGAAGCCGGCCAGCACTACGGCGTCGTACGACGGGCCCTCGTAGGTGCGCAGCAGGTCGATGACGGCCGTGGCCGAGAGGTAGCTGTCCAGCCAGCCCTCCGCCGACTCCGGTCCCCACGCGGGCGTCAGGCCGAGCACGGTGGTGCCCGGGCCTGCGGCGGCCCGGGCACCTCGTACGATCTCCTCGGTCATCTCCTGCGTGGTGTTGCAGTTGGTGACGACGATCCGCACGGTCGTCAGACCTCCACGGGAGTCGGTTCGGTGGCGCGCTCGGACCTGCAGATCAGCAGGTACAGGCCGGCGCCCAGGGCCGTGCCGATGAACCAGGAGTAGGGGGCGATGTCGCTGAAGGTCTTCACCAGGGCGAGTACCGCCGCGACCGCCGCCGAGGGCAGGAACGCCCACAGCGCCTTGGGGTTGACGCCCTTGCGGTAGTAGTAGCGGGAGCCGGGGCGGGCGTCGAAGAGCTCGTCCATGTCGACGCGGCCGCGCTTGACGAGGTAGTAGTCGACCATGATCACGCCGAACAGCGGGCCGAGGAAGGCGCCGAGGCCGCCGAGGAAGTAGTTGACGACCGTGGGGTTGGAGAACAGGTTCCACGGGGTCACGACCAGGGCCGCCACCGTGCTGATCATGCCGCCGACCTTGAAGGTGATCTTCTGCGGCCAGACGTTGGCCAGGTCGTACGCCGGTGAGACGAAGTTGGCGACGATGTTGACGCCCATGGTGGCGACGGCGAAGGTGAACGCGGCCACGACCAGCACCCAGGTGTTGCCCACCTTCGCCACCAGCTCGGCGGGGTCCGTGATCGCCTGGCCGAACACCTTCAGCGAGCCGGCCGTGACGATCACCGACACGACCACGAAGGCCGTGGAGTTGATGGGCAGGCCCCAGAAGTTGCCGCGGCGGACCGTCTTGTAGTCGGGCGCGAAGCGGGAGAAGTCACAGAAGTTGAGCATCAGCGTGCCGTAGGTGGCGAGGATCAGGCCGATCGCACCGAACCACTGCCGCCACTGCTCGCCGGTCGACACCGGGTGCGGGGTGGAGGTGAGGGAGATGCTCCAGTCCGCCTTCGACAGGACCCAGATCGCCAGCGCGATCATCACGAGCCAGATCGCCGGGCCGCAGAAGTCCTGGAACTTGCGCACGGACTCCATGCCCTGGCTGATGATCAGCGCCTGGATCAGCCACAGCGACAGGAACGACACCCAGCCGAGCGCATTGAGGCCCAGGAAGGAGTGGTGCGTCCAGGACTCCAGGCCCGGCCAGGCGGCCAGCAGCATCACGTTGACGGCGACGGAGGCGAGGTAGGTCTGGATGCCATACCACATGATGGCGATCACGGCCCGGATGAGGGCCGGGATGTTGGCGCCCCAGACACCGAAGCTGATGCGGCTGACGACCGGGAAGGGCACGCCGTGGCGCTGGCCGATCCTCCCCATCCAGTTCATGCCGATGTAGATCAGCACGAAGCCGACGAGCAGGGAGGTGAAGACCTGCCACACGTTCATTCCGAGGACCAGCAGTCCGGCGGCGAAGGTGTAGTTGCCGAGGTTGTGGACGTCGGACATCCACATGGCGAAGAGGTCGAAGACCTTCCAGTTCCGCTTCTCGGCGGGCGCGAGGTCTTCGTTGGTGAGCCGGGGATCGGGGACGAACGCTGGTGCGCCGGTGGCTTCGGCGCGGTCTGCGAGGGACACGGGGCCTCCATGGGACGGGAGCGGAGGGTGGAGACGGCAACCGTTTGGTATACCAAACTGCGGCCATGGTCCCGCCGTCAAGCATTCCGACCGATGTCGTCATCGTTAACGCTCGGTAAAACAGCCCCGGTCTCGGAGAAGATGGCTCCATGAGCTCCACGACGACGAAGATCGAACCCCTGGGCGCGGTCCGCGAGCGGGTCCTGGCGAGTCTGCGGCAGGAGATCATCGCGGGCAGTCTGCGGCCTGGCGACCGGTTGGTCGAGCGGGAGCTGGCCGACCGTTTCGGGGTCTCCCGGGTGCCGGTCCGCGAGGCGATCCGCGCGCTGGTCGCCGAGGGGTTCGTCCACTTCGAGACGCCCCGCCGCACGGTCGTACGCCGCCTCACCCCGCACGACGTCCAGGAGCTCTTCGAACTGCGGGAGGCCCTGGAGGTCTACGCCGCCGGACTCGCCGCGGCCCGCGCGACACCGCAGGACCTGGCCCAGGTCGAGGAACTGCTCGACCTCGCGGCCACCGCGACCGAGGCGGGGGACGCGGAAGTGATCACGGACGTCAACAGCCGTCTGCACGACCGCATCGTGGCGATGGCCGCCAACAGCCTGCTGACCGAGGCTCTGGAGCCGGTCGCCGGCCGGCTGCGGTGGATGACCCGGCGGAACGAGGAGTGGCCCCAACTCCTCGTGGAGCACCGCGAGTTGTATGAGGCCATCGCCTCCGGCGACCCGGACCGCGCCCGTGCCCACGCCCTCGCCCATGTGCGGACCAACTACCGCTCCACGGTGCGGCATCTGTTCGGCGAGGCCGGGATGCCCGACTGACCTCGCGCCGCAAAATCCCGCCCCGACTCGACCGTGGACGCTCTACTCTGCTGCTCGACGATCAATAGGGCGGGGGACCACAGTGGCGCGTGCGGCAGGACTCGGCGGCATTTCCATTGCCATGCTCATGGCCTTCGGCCTGCTGGCCGCATGCGGATCCGGGGGCGACTCGCAGCAAGGCGCCGCGCCGGACAGGACGGCGAGGACCGGGACGTCCGGTGCCCGAGCCGGAACGCTGACCGCGAAGGCCCTGGAGAAGGCCGCGGTCAAGGGGACCGACCTCGACGGGTACGAGGTGGAGCGCTCGTTCACGTCCGTCGGCTCGTCGCACAAGGCGACGGTTCCCGAGGAGTGCGCTCCCGTGATGCACGCGGTGGGGGGAGGCAGCGGTTTCACCGCCACCGCGCGGGTCGGCCGGTTCGTCCACGCGAACAAGGCCGGCCTGCCGACACGGTTGACCCTCTCGTCGCACAGTGTCGCGGACGCGCTGCAGGTGATGGACCGGCTGCGGACGGCCGCCGCGAAGTGCGGCGGCTTCAAGGACGTCACCGCGGACCTCGCCTACGAAGGCGTCAAGGTCCAGCCCGACGCCGGTTACGGCGACGAATCCGTGTCCCTGCGCCTGACGCAGCTCGTCACGGGAGCCGGATACGACGACGTCGTCCGGGTTCCTTACGCGCTGGTGGCCGTCCGGCAGGGGGCGACGGTCGCCATGTTCAGCACGTCGAGCCGGGGCAGGAAAGCGGCCGTCGTACCGGACTCGGTCGTCAGCGCCCAGCTGAAGAAGCTTCGCGCGCAGGTCGCCTCCGGCTGACCGCGTACTTGTCCGTCGCCGCCACCAGCGCGTCGGCGACTCCCGGCACCCGCGTGTCGTGACCGACCTCGTCGACGACGGTCAGCTCGCTGCCCGGCCAGGCGTGGTGCAGCCGCCAGACGGTGCCGAGGAGATTGCCGAAGTCGAGGCTGCCCTGGACCAGGGTGCCGGGAATGTCCTTGAGCAGGGGCGCGTCCCGCAGGACCACGCCTTCGTCGTTGCCCTCGCCGAAGAAGCAGTCGTGGCCCCAGTAGTGCGTGACCGTCCGGGCGAAGCCCATGCGGAACTCCGGGTCCTCGAAACGCTCCACCGAGCGCGGCGGCGCGGGAATGGTCGCCGTCTCCCAGTCGGTCCAGGCGCGCGCCGCCCGCTCCCGTACGGCGGGGTCGGGGGACTCCAGGAGGCGGTTGTACGCGGCGGCGAGATTGCCGTCCCGGTCGTCGGCGGGAAGTTCGGCCAGGAACCGCTCGAAGGCTTCCGGGAAGATCTTCCCCAGCCCCCGGGTCAGCAGCGCGTGCTCCGCGTCGGCGCCGGTGGCGACGAGGGTCAGGACCAGCTCGGACACCGCCGCCGAATGCGTCTGCGCGTACCGCAGCCCGAGCACCGAGCCCCACGACGCGCCCCACACCAGCCAGCGCTCGATCCCCAGGTGAGCACGGAGCAGCTCCAGGTCCGCGATGAGATGAGCCGTCGTGTTGACACTCATGTCGGTGTCGAACGCGCTCGCATGCGGCGTCGAACGTCCGCAGCCGCGCTGGTCGAGCAGCACGATCCGGTAGGCGGCAGGGTCGAAAAGGCGCCGTGACCAGGGGGTGCAGCCGGAGCCCGGCCCGCCGTGCAGCACGAGTGCGGGCTTGCCGTGCGGGTTGCCGCTGGTCTCCCAGTGCACGCGGTTGCCGTCACCGACGTCGAGCATGCCGTGGTCGTAGGGCTCGATGTCCGGGTAGAGGGGCATCCGGGCACCGTAACGCTCCAACGGCCGTCCCCGCCCCTCATTTCACAGGCAGTCCCGCCGCCTCCCCCGCCCTGCGCAGCACGTCCCGCAGCATCTCGGGGGTGAGCTTGCCGGTGAAGGTGTTGCGCTGGCTGACGTGGAAGCAGGCGAAGAGGTCCAGGCCGTCGAGCGGCACGCGTGCGCCGTGGGCGAAGACGGGCCGTGGCCGGGGCACCGTCCAGCCCGCCTCGGTGAACGCGGGCAGCGCGGCCTGCCAGCCGAAGGCGCCGAGCACCACGACCGCCCGCAGCGTCGGCCGCAGCAGCGTGAGCTCCTGGACCAGCCAGGGGCGGCAGGTGTCGCGCTCCCCGGGGGTGGGCTTGTTCTCGGGCGGGGCGCAGTGCACGGGCGCGGTGACGCGGACGCCGTGCAGCTCCAGGCCGTCGTCCGCGGCCACCGACGTGGGCTGCGAGGCGAGGCCGACGTCGTACATCGCCCGGTACAGCACGTCTCCGGAGCGGTCGCCGGTGAACATACGGCCGGTGCGGTTGCCGCCGTGGGCGGCAGGCGCGAGGCCGATGATCAGGAGCGAGGCGTCGGCGGGACCGAAGCCGGGCACCGGGCGCGCCCAGTACGTCCAGTCCTGGAAGGCCGCGCGCTTCGTCCGCCCGACCTCCTCCCGCCACTCCACGAGCCGAGGGCACGCGGAGCAGCCCGCCATACGGGTGTCGAGCTCGGCCAGGCTGTCCATGCCCCCACGGTATGACCACCGGATGGGCGGCCGTCGAGCGGCGGGTCCGCCGATACCGGCCCATGCTGGAGTCATGGACGTGCAACCCCCTGTCGTCCCTCCTGTTGTCGTGCTTGCGCCGCAGGCGGACGGCGGACGGCGCGTGACGATCCGCGGCAAGCGCGTCGGCACCGCCTACACCCTCTTCGACGTGCTGGACTTCCTGCACAGTGCGGGCCTGCCCGCGGACGAGGACCGGGCCGTCGACGATCCCGAGCTGATCGAATGGCGTGGCGGCGGGCCGTACGTGTGGAACGGCACGACCTAGCCGCCGGCATGCGCCATGAGCCGAACCTGGAGGTGGGCCATGAGCACCCTCGAAGAACACGTCGATGTCGGAGTTCCCATCGACAAGGCCTGGGACAGCCTGCACCGGGTGGAGAACTACTCACGCTTCATGGAGGGAGTGCGCGACGCCCGCGCAGAGCCGGAAGGGCGGGCGCATCTGGACGTCGAGGCCGGTGGCCGGGGCCGGGAGGTCGACGCCGAGGTCTCCGACCGCGGGGAACGCGTGATGCAATGGCACACCATGGGCACCCCCGAGCTGACGGGCTCCTTCTCCCTGCAGCCGATCGACCGGAACCGCACCCGGATCCAGGCCCGCCTCGAGTACGACCCCGACGCCCTCAGGGCGGCCTTCGGCGGCCCGCGGGGATTCGCCCAGGCGAGCACGATCGAACGGATCGTCCGCACCGATCTGCAGCACTTCAAGAAGTACGTGGAACGCAGGCGCTGACCCGCGGCTGGCACCGGGCGCGGTCCTCCGCGGTGCCGGTCGGTTCACCCGCTTCGGAGGGCTAAGGTCGGGAGCATGGCTTCCGAAGCTGACGAGGAGAGGGGCGGGCCCGGCCCCGCCGATCAGGCCGCGCCCGAGGCGGTCGATCCCAAGATCGCGGCTGCCATCGCCGCAGCAGAGGCCGCGGGCCCGGCGGACGGCGTGAACGTGCGGATCGACAGCTGGATCTGGGCCGTACGTCTGGCCAAGACCCGCTCGGTCGGCGCGGCCGCCTGCAAGGGCGGGCATGTGCAGGTGAACGGGGTGCGTGTGAAGCCCGCGCACACCGTGCGGATCGGCGACGAGGTGCGTGTACGGCAGGAGGGCTGGGAGCGGATCGTCGTCGTCAAGCGGCTGATCCGCAAGCGGGTGGGCGCACCCGTGGCCGCCCAGTGCTACGTCGACAACTCCCCGCCCCCGCCGCCCCGCGCGCCCTTCGCCGCCCCGGCCGGCATCCGCGACCGTGGCACGGGCCGCCCGACCAAGCGGGACCGCCGCGACATGGAACGCCTGCGGGGGCTCATGGAAGGCAGCAAGCCGAGGCCGAGCGGACGCTGACATACGCAGGTGGCGTCCGGCTCGGGCCGGACGCCACCTGCGGTCTGTCGGGGCTCACACCCGTCGTCGTACGAGCTTCAGCAGTTCCCCGGTGGATCCGCGCCGGGCCCAGGCGATGAGGGCCAGCGGCACGATCAGGATCAGCGGGGTCGCGGCGTTCTCGCCGTCGAAGACGGTGGTCTGGACGACGAACGCGCCCACCATCAGCCCGCTCAGTGCGATCGCCGCAACCGACTGCAGCACCGGGACCAACAGGGCTACCGCACCGGCCAGTTCGAGGGCACCGATGGTGTACATGCCCGTGCTGCCCCAGCCGATCTTTGCGAAGGCGTCGACGGCGTAGTGGTTCCCGATCAGCTTGGGCAGAGCGCTCGCGATGCCGTAGAAGAGGGCGAGCAGCACCTGCAGGGTGCACAGGGCGATCCGGGCGCGGCGGCCGCGGACGGTGGCGGACTCGGCGACGACGGGGGCGGAAGCGACGCGGGCGGTGGTCTCGGACACGGGGTTCTCCTGTGGTGAGCGGTTCGTCGTGCTGTCACAGGGGTAGACCGGCCACCGCTCGGGAACTCATCGCCGTCGAGCGGACTTTCGTGGAATTCCCTACAACGGGAACCAGCCGTGCCCGATGTACCAGTGGCGGCCCGCCCTCAGGTGGTCGCCGACCGCCCGCTCCACCGCCGTACGCCGGGGCAGGCTCTCCACGGGCAACTCCGGGTCGCCGAACACGAACTGGACGGGTTCCTTGTCGGCCGGCTCCCGGTCCTCGCGGGCGACGCGGAAGCGGTCCTGGAACCGCACGATGTTGGAGTCCGCCGGCAGATACTCCTTCAACTGCGCATCCAGCAGCCAGGAGTGGCAGAGCGCGGCCCGGTACTTCTCCTCGGGGTAGTGCCGTGCGAAGAACTCCGTCGCCAGCGCCAGCGAGCGCTCGCAGGCCGCCGGTGCCAGCGGGCCGAGGTGGTCGGGGATGTGGACGTTCAGACAGGGCGTGCCCGGCGCCACGTCCAGTCCGGCCGCCGCCAGCACCCGCGAGGTGCGCTGCCCGTGCCGCGCCCGCTCGAACTGCAGCCGGCCGAGCTGGTACAGCTCGCCCCGAAAGTGGTGGGTGAGCCACCACGGCGCCTGCACACCCGCCCGGCGGTGCCGCCTGCGGTGCACGGCCATGTTCCGTCCGAGGTCGGCGAGGGTACGCCGGGAGACGTCGTCCGGGACGCCCCGCGCACGGTGGTACGCGCGCGTGTACGGCAGCGCGGCCACGAACACGTACACGGGAAAGCAGCGCTGCAGCGGCCCCGACGCCCAGTCCAGCTGGGGCAGGTCGACGGCGGTGCCGACCTCGCCCATCCCCCGGACGAGTTCCTCCACCGACCCTTCGAGGGCACGCAGCAGCTCCGGGTCGTCCGTCACACGTCGGCCCATCCGTACGAGCTGGTTGATGTCCTCGTGCGGTACGGCGAGGTCCAGCAGCACCTCGGCGAGCTCATCGGCATCCGGCAGCACGCGGCGACCCCCTAGTCCCGTTCCCCTTGGTGAACGTCCGTCCCGAAGAGTACGTTGCAAACAGGAGCGATGATCCCGATGCGTACGGGCAGTGAGCCTACGACCGCGCGCAGTGCACTGCGGGCGCGGTTCTGGCTGAGCTTGTGGGGACTGGTCTGGGCGATCTTCGGCACGGCCGCGTTCGCCCTGGTGGGGCGCCCCGGGTGGGCCGCCGCGTGCGGTGTGCTGTGGCTGGTGGTCACGGTCGACATGACCGTCATCCTCAAACACATGCACGAGGGCCCGCACTATCAGCCGGGCCGGGACATACCCCCGTACCGGCCGCCGGAAAGCCGGCCTCGGCCCCGCTAGCCGATGCTCACGAGTCGAACCGTGCCGCCTTCAGGTACTGCGGGTTGGGGTCGAGCGCGGCCGCCAGTCGGAAATGGCGTTTGGCCTGATCGGTCTCGCCCCGGCGCTCGTAGGTCCGGGCGAGCGCGAAGTGCGCGAACGCGTTGTCCGGCTCGCGCTCCAGGACGATCGTGAACTCCAGCTCGGCGGGCCGCAGTTGCGCGGCGGCGAAGAAGGCACGCGCGCGCAGCAGCCGGGCCGCGGTGTTCTCCGGGTGGGCGGCGATGACGGAGTCGAGCAGCTTCACCGCGCCCCGCGGGTCCCGTGCGTTGAGCAACTGCTCGGCGGCACGGAAGTCGATGACATGCGTCTCCGGAGTACGTCCGGTGGAACCGCTGGTCTCGGGCACGGCAGAGTCCTTCCCTCACTCGAAGGGTTCAACGCCCCGATCAGGAAACCCTATTCCTGCGGCGACCGTGGCGTACCGGAAGGCCCGGACGCGGCCTGCGCTCTGCGTACGAGGTCCGCCCAGACGTCCTTCACCCGGCGCTGCAGGTCTTCCAGCGGTACGTCGTTGTCGATCACGACATCGGCGATCTCCCGGCGCTTGTCGCGGGTCGCCTGCGCGGCCATGCGCGCGCGTGCGTCCTCCTCGGTCATGCCGCGCAGCCGTACCAGCCGGTCGAGCTGGGTCTCGGGGCTCGCGTCGACGACGATCACGACGTCGTACAGCGGCGCGAGGCCGTTCTCCGCGAGCAGCGGCACGTCGTGGACGACGACCGCGTCCTCGGCGGCCGCCGCCTCGAGTTCACGGGAGCGGGCGCCCACCAGGGGATGCACGATCGAGTTCAGGACGGCCAGCTTCTCCGGGTCGGCGAAGACGATCGAGCCCAGCTTCGGCCGGTCGAGACCGCCGTCGGCGCCGAGCACCTCCTCGCCGAAGGCCTCCACGACCGCCGCCAGCCCGGGCGTCCGCGGCGCGACGACCTCGCGCGCGATCCGGTCGGCGTCGATCAGCACGGCACCGCACTCGACGAGCAGCCGCGACACCTCGCTCTTGCCGGCTCCGATCCCGCCGGTCAGCCCCACAGTCAGCATGAGCGGAAGCTTAGGGCCTGGTACTGACAGCGGGACCGCCGGAGGTCAGTTGTCGCCTTCCCGTTCGGCCAGGAAGCGCTCGAACTCCAGGCCGATCTCGTCCGCCGACGGGATGTCGACGGGCTCGGCCAGCATGTTGCCCCGGCTCTCGGCGCCCGCGACCGCGTCGTACTGGTTCTCCAGGCCGGCGACGAGGGTGGTGAGCTCCTCGTCGCCCTCCTGGATCTGGCGGTCGATCTCGGTCTGGGTGCGGTGGGCGTCCGTGCGCAGGGAGTGCGCGATGCTCGGGAGCACCAGGCCGGTGGCCGCGGTGATGGCCTCCAGGACGGTCAGGGCGGCGTCCGGGTACGGGGACCGGGCGATGTAGTGCGGCACGTGCGCGGCGACACCGAGGACGTCGAAGCCGGCCTCCATGAGGCGGTACTCGACCAGGGACTCGGCGCTGCCGGGGACCTGCGCCTCGTCGAAGGGGCTGCGGTGGCCCGGGACGAGGTCGGTACGGTTGCCGTGCGGGGTCAGGCCCACGGGGCGGGTGTGCGGAACGCCCATCGGAATGCCGTGGAAGTTCACGGACAGGCGCACGCCCAGCCGCTCCACGATCTGCTGGACGGCCGCGGCGAACCGCTCCCACTCCACGTCCGGCTCCGGGCCGGACAGCAGCAGGAAGGGCGCCCCGGTGGTGTCCTGGACGAGCCGCACGTCGATGGTGGGCTCCTCGTACTCGGTCCACCGGTCGCGCTTGAAGGTCAGCAGCGGACGGCGGGCACGGTAGTCCACGAGCCGGTCGTGGTCGAAGCGGGCGACGACCTGGTGGGGCTGCGAGTCGAGGATCCGGTCGACGATCTGGTCGCCGGTCTCGCCCGCGTCGATGTATCCGTCGAAGTGGTAGAGCATGACAAGACCGGCCGACTCCTGGGCAAGCGCCATGTCGACGACAGCCAGCCCCTTCGGCTCCCATGCGTACAAACCCTGCGGATCAAGCACAGTGACCGCTCCTCCTCGTGTTCGTACGTTCCAACGCCCCCTGGAGGAAGGGCATTCCCGCCGGTACGCCTGATCAGCCATCTCTTACGGCCTTTTCATGGCCCGGGGCAGCACTGAGGGGCCGCACCTCGGAAGGTACGGCCCCTCAGCCAGGAGCTACTGCTCAGTGAGCGTTCAGCTCTGGCCACCCGCGAGCTTCTCGCGGAGAGCGGCCAGCGCCTCGTCCGACGCCAGCGCACCGGAGGTGTCCGCGCCCTCGGAGGAGTACGAGCCACCGCCCGCGGCCGGAGCCGCACCCGCAGCCTCGCCGCCCTCGGCGGCAGCGGCGGCGTCGGCCTCGCGGCTCTTGATGACCTGCTGCTGGTGCTGCTCGAAGCGGGTCTGCGCCTCGGCGTACTGGCGCTCCCACTCCTCGCGCTGCTTCTCGTAGCCCTCGAGCCAGTCGTTGGTCTCGGGGTCGAAGCCCTCGGGGTAGATGTAGTTGCCCTGGTCGTCGTACGAGGCAGCCATGCCGTACAGAGTCGGGTCGAACTCGACCGAGGCCGGGTCGGCACCGAAGGACTCGTTGGCCTGCTTCAGCGAGAGGCTGATGCGACGACGCTCGAGGTCGATGTCGATGACCTTGACGAAGATCTCGTCGTTGACCTGGACGACCTGCTCCGGGATCTCCACGTGGCGCTCGGCCAGCTCGGAGATGTGGACCAGACCCTCGATGCCCTCGTCCACGCGGACGAACGCACCGAACGGAACCAGCTTCGTGACCTTGCCGGGCACGACCTGGCCGATCTGGTGCGTGCGGGCGAACTGCTGCCACGGGTCTTCCTGGGTCGCCTTCAGCGACAGGGAGACACGCTCGCGGTCCATGTCGACGTCAAGGACCTCGACGGTGACTTCCTGGCCGACCTCGACAACCTCGGAGGGGTGGTCGATGTGCTTCCAGGAGAGCTCGGAGACGTGGACCAGACCGTCGACGCCACCCAGGTCCACGAAGGCACCGAAGTTGACGATCGAGGAGACCACACCGGAGCGGACCTGACCCTTCTGGAGGGTCGTGAGGAACGTCTGGCGGACCTCGGACTGGGTCTGCTCCAGCCAGGCACGGCGGGACAGGACCACGTTGTTGCGGTTCTTGTCCAGCTCGATGATCTTGGCCTCGAGCTCCTTGCCCACGTAGGGCTGGAGGTCGCGGACGCGGCGCATCTCGACCAGGGAGGCCGGGAGGAAGCCACGGAGGCCGATGTCGAGGATGAGACCACCCTTGACGACCTCGATGACGGTACCGGTGACGATGCCGTCCTCTTCCTTGATCTTCTCGATCGTGCCCCAGGCGCGCTCGTACTGGGCGCGCTTCTTCGAGAGGATCAGGCGGCCTTCCTTGTCCTCCTTCTGGAGAACAAGGGCTTCGATCTCGTCACCGACGGCGACGACCTCGTTCGGGTCGACGTCGTGCTTGATCGAGAGCTCGCGGCTCGGGATGACACCTTCGGTCTTGTAACCGATGTCGAGGAGAACCTCGTCCCGGTCAACCTTGACGATGACGCCGTCGACGATGTCGCCATCGTTGAAGTACTTGATCGTCTCGTCGATAGCGGCGAGGAAGGCTTCCTCGTTACCGATGTCGTTGACCGCAACCTGCGGGGTGGTGGCGGTGGTCTCGGTGCTGCTCGTCATGTGGGAAAGGGCTCCGGTACGGACATTGAAGTCGTAGGTACTGCTACGCCGGGAGCCCGTATCGCTCTGAAGAAGCCGGACAGCCAAGGAAGCGCCCCAACAGCCAACTGGAAACCCAGATACTGGTGATGGCGCCTCGACAACCGAGGGGACATACAACAGATGCGAGCGCAGCCTGCTACGTCTGAGGTGCGCAGGCCCGCAGCGCAACTTGTAGCATACGGGGGCAGCCGGACAGGGTCAATGCGCGAAGGCGCACACCCGGGGCGGATCGCCGCATACCCGGCACAAGAACTGTCTCTGGAGGCCACGCAGGCCTGAGAGACCTCTTCCGTGACGCCGTCGAGAGGCCGACTGCGCCACAAGGGTGACGGAAGAGTACGACGAGGGAGCCGATCATCCAAGAGCCCGTATCTTCCGATTCCGCGTTCGAGCCGGAGGCCACCCGCCGCGCGTCCGACGTCACGGAGAGCGCCCGCGCCAACCGGGGCTGGTGGGACCGGAACGCGGACGAGTACCAGGTCGAACACGGCACCTTCCTGGGCGACGACCGTTTCGTGTGGGGTCCCGAGGGCCTCGACGAGGTGGAGGCGGAGCTGCTCGGCCCGCCGGAGGACCTCAAGGGCAGGGACGTCCTGGAGATCGGCGCCGGTGCGGCCCAGTGCGCGCGCTGGCTGGCCGTCCAGGGGGCCCGCCCGGTCGCCCTGGACATCTCGCACCGTCAGCTGCAGCACGCGCTGCGCATCGGCGGAACGTTCCCTCTGGTGTGTGCCGACGCAGGTGCGCTGCCGTTCGCGGACGGCTCCTTCGATCTGGCGTGCTCGGCGTACGGGGCGCTGCCTTTCGTCGCCGAGCCCGTGCGGGTCCTCACGGAGGTGCGGCGAGTGCTGCGCCCGGGCGGGCGTTTCGTCTTCTCGGTGACCCATCCGATCCGCTGGGCGTTCCCGGACGAGCCGGGCCCCGAGGGCCTGTCCGTCTCCGCCTCCTATTTCGACCGCACGCCCTATGTCGAGCAGGACGAGGAGGGCCGCGCGGTCTACGTCGAGCACCACAGGACGCTCGGTGACCGGGTCCGGGACATCGTCGCGTCGGGTTTCCGGCTGGTGGACCTGGTCGAGCCGGAGTGGCCGGCCTGGAACACGTCCGAGTGGGGCGGCTGGTCGCCGTTGCGCGGGAATCTGATCCCGGGGACTGCGATCTTCGTGTGCGTACGAGACTGAGTGCGTGATCCGTTACGACGCCCTGGACGCGCTGCCGGTACGTGGTGCGCTGCCTGCCCTGAGTGATGCGCTGGAGGGGCACGGCACCGCTGTCCTGGTGGCGCCCCCCGGTACCGGCAAGACGACGCTGGTGCCGTTGGCGCTGGCCGGGCTGCTCGGGGACGGGCCCGCACGCCGCGTGGTCGTGGCCGAGCCGCGTCGTATCGCGGCCCGTGCCGCTGCCCGGCGCATGGCCTGGCTGCTGGGTGAGAAGGCCGGCGGGAGCGTCGGGTACACCGTGCGCGGCGAGCGGGTCGTCGGGCCACGCGCGCGCGTGGAGGTCGTGACGACCGGGGTGCTGCTGCAGCGGCTGCAGCGCGATCAGGAGCTGGCCGGTGTGGACGTGGTGGTGCTCGACGAGTGCCATGAGCGGCATCTGGACGCGGACACCGCGGCGGCCTTCCTGTGGGACGTACGGGAGACGCTGCGGCCGGAGCTGCGGCTGGTGGCCGCGTCGGCGACCACGGACGCCGAGGGGTGGGCACGGCTGCTGGGCGGGGCGCCCGTGGTCGAGGCCGAGGGCGTCTCGCATCCGGTGGAGGTGGTGTGGTCGCCGCCGGCCCGTCCGGTGCGGCCGCCGCACGGCATGCGGGTCGATCCGGCGCTGCTGACGCAGGTGGCGTCGGTGGTGCGGCGGGCGCTGGCCGAGCGGGACGGGGACGTGCTGTGCTTCCTGCCGGGCGTGGGCGAGATCGCGCGCGTGACGGGGCAGTTGGGGGACCTGGGCGGCGTCGAGGTGCTGCAGGTGCACGGGAGGGCGCCGGCCGCCGTGCAGGACGCCGTGCTGGCGCCGGGCGAACGGCGCAGGGTCGTGCTTGCCACCTCGGTGGCCGAGTCGTCGCTGACGGTTCCGGGCGTGCGGGTGGTCGTCGACTCGGGGCTGGCGCGCGAGCCGCGTGTCGACCACGCCCGCGGGCTGAGCGCACTGACGACCGTGCGGGCCTCGCAGGCGGCCGGGCGGCAGCGGGCGGGGCGGGCCGGGCGTGAGGCGCCGGGGACGGTGTACCGGTGCTGGACGGAGGCCGAGGACGCCCGCCTGCCGCGTTTCCCGGCGCCGGAGATCAAGCTGGCCGACCTGACGGCGTTCGCCCTGCAGACGGCGTGCTGGGGCGATCCGGAGGCGACCGGGCTGGCGCTCCTGGACCCGCCGCCGGGCGGTGCGATGGCGGCGGCGCGGGCCGTCCTGACGGCGATCGGGGCGGTGGACCCCGCGGGTCGGGCCACGGAGCGGGGCGCCGCACTGGCCCGGCTCGGCGTGCATCCGCGGCTGGGCCGGGCCCTGCTGGACACGGCCGGCGAGGGCGCCGAGGCGGTGGCGCTGCTCTCCGAAGAGCCGCCACGCGACTACGGCGACGACCTGACCACCGCCCTGCGCACCGCGCGCCGCGGCGGCGACGCCTACGCAACGCGGTGGCGCACGGAGGTACAGCGCCTGCGGGCCGTCGCGAAGGAGCCCGCACGGCGATCGGCCACAGGGCCTGTTCCGGGTGCGGGAGCCGTCGGGGGGGCGCCGCCCCCCGCCCGGCGGGCCGCGCGGGCCCCCCCGCCCCGGGGCCCCGCGGCGCCGCCGTGTCCTCAGGGGCGGTGCTCCGCTGCCTCTCCTCGTACCCGCGCTGATCGGCCTCGCGTTCCTGGTCCTGCCGCTCGTCGCCCTGCTCATCAGGGCCCCGTGGCGGAGCATGTCCGACCTGCTGACCAGTACCGAGGTGTGGCAGGCACTCCAGCTGTCCCTGGTCTGTGCGACGGCGGCGACCGCGGTGAGCCTGGTGCTCGGGGTGCCGCTGGCCTGGCTGCTGGCCCGCGTCGAGTTCCCGGGACGCGGTGTCGTACGGGCCCTGGTGACCCTGCCGCTCGTGCTGCCGCCGGTGGTGGGTGGCGTCGCGCTGCTGATGGCGCTCGGGCGCAACGGGGTCGTGGGGAAGTGGCTGGACTCCTGGTTCGGCGTCACCCTCCCCTTCACCACCGCCGGAGTCGTGGTCGCCGAAGCCTTCGTGGCCATGCCGTTCCTCGTCATCAGCGTCGAGGGCACCCTGCGCGCCGCCGACCCGCGTTACGAGGAGGCGGCGACCACGCTCGGCGCCTCCCGCTTCACCGCGTTCCGCCGGGTCACCCTGCCGCTCATCGCGCCCGGCGTCGCCGCGGGCGCCGTGCTGGCCTGGGCCCGGGCCCTCGGCGAGTTCGGTGCGACGATCACCTTCGCCGGGAACTTCCCGGGCCGCACCCAGACCATGCCCCTCGCCGTCTACCTCGCCCTCCAGAACGACCCGGAGACGGCGATCGCCCTCAGCCTGGTCCTGCTGGCGGTGTCGATCGCCGTACTGGCGGGGCTGCGAGACCGCTGGATGACCCCCTCATGACCGACATCGACAAGGCCGCCCTGGGCGCCGCCACCCGCAGCGGCGAGGGCCTCGACGCCCGGCTGCTGGTCGAGCGCGGCTCCTTCCGCCTCGACGTGACGCTGAGCGCGGCGCCCGGTGACGTGGTCGCCCTCCTCGGCCCCAACGGCGCCGGCAAGACCACCGCCCTGCGCGCCCTGGCCGGGCTCGTCCCGCTCAACGGCGGCCATCTGCGGCTGGACGGCGAGCAGTTGGACCGTACACCGCCCGAGTCCCGCCCGGTCGGTGTCGTCTTCCAGGACTACCTGCTCTTCCCTCATCTGACCGCGCTGGACAACGTGGCCTTCGGGCCGCGGTGCCACGGCGCCACCAAGGCCGAGGCCCGCGCCGCGGCCGCCGTGTGGCTGGAGCGCATGGGCCTGAGCGACCACGCCGGGGTCAAACCCCGCCGTCTCTCCGGCGGCCAGGCCCAGCGCGTCGCCCTGGCCCGCGCCCTGGCCACCCACCCCCGCCTGCTGCTCCTGGACGAACCGCTGGCCGCCCTCGACGCCCGTACCCGCCTGGACGTCCGGGCCCAGCTCCGCCACCACCTGGCGGACTTCGAGGCCGTCGCCGTACTCGTCACGCACGACCCCCTGGACGCCATGGTCCTGGCCGACCGCCTGGTCGTCGTCGAGGACGGCCGCATCGTCCAGGAGGGCACCCCCGCGCACATCGCCCGCCACCCCCGCACCGACTACATCGCCCACCTGGTCGGCCTGAACCTGTACCGGGGAGAGGCCGAAGGCCACACGGTCCGTCTCGACGGCGGCCCCGGCATCACGACCGGGGAGGACCTCGCCGGACCCGTCTTCGTGGCCTTCCCGCCAGGCGCGGTCACCCTCTACCGGGACCGCCCCACCGGCGCCAGCGCCCGCAACCTCTGGCGTTGCGAGGTGGCCGGGCTGGAGACCCACGGCGACCAGATCCGCGCCGCCCTCACCGGGGAACTCTCCCTCGCCGCCGACCTGACCACGGTCGCCGCGGCGGAACTCGACCTGCACCCCGGCGCCACGGTCTGGGCGACGGTGAAGGCGGCTCAGACACACGCCTATCCCGCCTGAGGCCCCCGTGCCCGACGGCCGGGTGATGGTGCGTACTGGGCGCCGTCCTCGCGGGAGTTGCGGACCTCCCGCGAGGACGGCGCGGCCTATCCCACCTGGCCGGACTCCCCCGCCCTGCGGCTCTGGCTGCCCGCCCACCCGGACGTGGCAGAGGTTGCGGTGGTCGGAGGGCGGGACGCGGAGGGGCTGGACATGCCGGTCGCGTGCGTGGTGCCGCGCGCCGGCCGCGAGGTCGACGAGGCTGCACTCCTCGCCTGGTGCCGGGAAGGTCCGGCCGCGTTGCGCGGCGGAGCCGCAAATCAGACACAGCCCCGCGCCCCTTGGAGGCCGCTGCCGAACCCTGGCCTTCGAGCTGCTCCCAGCGTCCGCGCGCCGCCGCCCCCCATTCCGCATGCCTGCCATGGAACAGCTCCGTCGCCCGGGCGCGGCTCCAGGCCGTGGGCAGCAGCTTCGGGGGCAGGCGCGGGTCGAGGTAGGGGAAGCGGCGCCATTCGTGCACCAGCTTGGTCAGGTCGTGCAGGACGGCGTCACCGTCCGCCGGGTGCAGGCCGGTGAACTCGTCGATGAACGCCTCGTACTGCTCCTCCACCTCAGGAGCCGAAGCCGGCCCGGCTGAGCCGGGTGCGGACGCGGTGGCGCAGATCGCGCTTGGACTCCGGTACGGAGACGAGGACCAGCAGCCAGGTGCCGTCCCAGACGTGCTCCCCGCTGCCGAAGTCGTAGATGCGCTGCGCGCCCTCGGTCAGCAGCCGCCGCCCCGGCGGAGTGAGCGCCCAGCGCACCCGGCGGTCCACCGGCTCCGAGGCCGGCCGGCCCTCCGCGGCGGTGCGCGCCGCCGGACGGGTCCGGCAGCGCGCACGGGCGGCGGTCAGGCCTTGGTCAGGGTGACCTCGTGCCGCTCGTCGGCGTGGATGCGGGGCAGCGGCAGGATCCCCTCGAAGCGGAGTTCCGCGACCGTGGCCTCGACGCTGACCTTGCCCGGGCCGATGGCCGGGGACGGTCTACTCGTGTTCTCCCAGCGGTGTGTCACGCCGTCGCACACGGCGACCGTGCCGCCGATGCCCTGGATCAGGGTCGAGGTGCCGTGGGTCGCGGAGGCCTTCGTGGTGCTCACGGAGGAGCTGACGAACGCCGCGCCCGTACTGTCCGTGCAGCGGTAGGTGCCGGAGAGGGTGACGGTGCCGTCCGCGGAGACGTGGCCCGTCGGGTCGACGGTCACCGTCTCCTCCAGCTCCGCGGCCGTGTACGGGGCCGCGGTCACGGCAGGAGCGGCGAGCAGGAGCAGGGCGGCACCGGCGGCGAGGGCCAGGGCGGGTCGCTTGAACATCGGAAACCTCCTGTAGGTGGGGCTTCCACTGGTACCCGGCGGACACGCCCTGGGCCGTGACCGTCACCCACTCGGTGGCGAGTCCGCCCCGACGGTCGTGGAACCGTCCTGGTGTTGTCCGCGTGTTGTCACGCTTCACGCCTGGATGTTCCGATGAGTTCGGGACGGGAGCATGGTCTACCCATAGGGACCGGCGGACGGTCCCGACCGACGTGGAGGTGCGCCATGTGTTCCCACCAGACTTCGTGCCCTTCCTTCGACGAGCTCGCCGTGCACGTCGTCGCCGCCCACCCCGAACAGGGCTGGAACCTCCTGTGCGACGGCGCGATCGTGTTCGACGACAGCGGCGAGCTGACGCCCGACGGCAGGGCCGTCGCGCCGCACCGGGCACCGGCGGAGCGACTGGCTGTCGCCGCCTGATCAGCACGCCTAGGGCAGGACGGCGAACCCGTCCAGTTCCACCATCGCCTCCTCGTCCCACAGGCGTACGACCTCCACGACCGCCATCGCCGGGTAGTCACGGCCCGCCAACTCCCGCCAGAGGCGCCCCAGTTCGGGGGCGTGGGTGCGGTAGGCGGCGACATCGGTGGCGTAGACCGTGACGCGGGCGAGGTCCGCGGGGGTGCCGCCCGCCGCACGCAGGGCGCTGAGGAGGTTCGTCAGGGCCCGCTCGAACTGGGCGAGGAGGGTGTCGCCGGTGACCTTGCCGTCGGTGTCGAGCGCGGTCTGACCGGCCAGGAAGACCACACGCGTGCCGGTGGCGACGACGGCGTGGGAGAAGCCGGCGGGCGGGGAGAGGTCGGGCGGGTTGACGCGCTCGGTGCTCACTGGGGTGCCTCCACGTCGGCGGCCGGCTCGCTGTCCAAGTCCTTGTACGACTCCTTCGCGATGATGCCTCGTTGGACCTCGCTGGCGCCCTCGTAGATGCGAGGGGCGCGCACCTCGCGGTAGAGGTGTTCGAGGAGGTGGCCGCGGCGCAGGGCGCGGGCGCCGTGCAGCTGGACGGCCTGGTCGACGACGTACTGCGCGGTCTCGGTGGCGAGCAGCTTCGCCATCGCCGCACGCTTCGGGACATCGGGGGCGTTCTCGTCGTACGCCGTCGCCGCCGCGTACACCATGAGACGGGCCGCTTCGGTGCGCAGCGCCATCTCGGCGACCTGGTGGGCGACGGTCTGCAGGTCCTTCAGCTTGCCGCCGAACGCGTCCCGCCGGGCCGTGTGGGCGAGGGTCGCGTCCAGCGCCGCCTGCGCCATGCCGACCGCGAACGCGCCGACGCTGGGGCGGAAGAGGTTGAGGGTTCCCATGGCGACCCGGAAACCGCGGTCCACCTCACCGAGCACATCGTCCGCCGTGACGGGTACGGCGTCGAAGTCGAGGGCGCCGATGGGGTGCGGCGAGAGCATGTCGAGGGCCCTGCCGGTCAGGCCGGGACGGTCGGCGGGCACCAGGAAGGCGGTCACCCCGCGAGCGCCGGCGCCGGGGGTGGTGCGCGCGAAGACGGTGTAGAAGTCGGCCTCGGGGGCGTTGGAGATCCAGCACTTCTCGCCGGTGAGCCGCCAGCGGCCGGGGCCGTCGGGACGGGCTGTCAGCGACAGCGCCGCCGCATCCGAGCCCGCCCCCGGCTCGCTCAGTGCGAAGGCGGCGACCGCGCTCCCCTCGCTCACCCGGGGCAGCCAGCGCTCCCGCTGGGCGGGCGTGCCGTACGCATGGACCGGACGGGCGCCCAGCCCCTGCAGCGCGAGGGCCGTCTCCGCCTGAGTGCAGGCGTACGCGAGCGACTCCCGCATCAGACAGAGGTCGAGGGCCCCCGAGGTGAACAGCCGCCCAAGGAGGCCGAGTTGGCCGAGCTCGGCGACCAAGGGGCGGTTGACGTGCCCCTGCTCGCCCCTCTCCGCCTTCTCCACGAGCGGGCACAGCCGGTCGGCGGCGAGGGCGCGCAGCTCGGCACACCAGGCGGTTTGTGCGGGATCGAGCGAGAATGCGGGCATTGGCGGTCCCCTCTCTCGACGTGACCCCTCGACGATATCGCGCACCGTTGACTGTCGTCACCAACACGATACGCTCGAACGAGCCCACCAGGACGCCCACAACGGCAAGGGGGCGCACCGCCATGCACGTCTCGGCCCACGTCGACACCTTCGCGCGCGATCACCTCCCGCCGCCCGAGGAATGGCCGGAACTCCGGTTCGAGCTGCCGGAGCTGCGTTACCCCGATCGGCTGAACTGCGCCGCCGAGCTGCTGGACCACGCCGACCCCGGCCGCCCGGTGTTCCACACCCCTGCCGGGCCTTCGTGGACGTACGGCGATCTGCGGGCGCACGTCGACCGCATCGCCCATGTCCTGACCGGGGACCTCGGCATCGTCCCCGGCAATCGCGTCCTGCTGCGCGGGCCGACCACGCCCTGGCTCGCGGCCTGCTGGCTGGCGGTGCTGAAGGCGGGCGCGATCGCGGTCACCGTGCTGGCCCAGCAGCGGCCGCACGAGCTGGAAGTCATCTGTGACATGGCACTGATCCGGCACGCCCTGTGCGACATACGCGCCGTCGACGACCTCGCCAAGGCCGAGATACCGGGCCTGCAGATCACCACGTACGGCGGCGACGCCCCCGACGACCTCCTGCACCGACCGGCGCCCGACACCCCGTACCCGACCGTCGCGACCGCGGCCGACGACGTCGCGCTGATCGCGTTCACCTCGGGCACGACCGGCCGCCCCAAGGGGTGCATGCACTTCCACCGGGATGTGCTCGCCATAGCCGACACCTTCGCCAAGCATGTGCTGCAGCCCCAGGCTGACGACGTCTTCGCGGGCAGCCCGCCGCTCGGCTTCACCTTCGGGCTCGGCGGTCTTGTCGTCTTCCCGATGCGGGTCGGCGCGAGCGCGCTCCTGCTCGAACAGGCCCATCCCCGGCAGTTGTTGGCGGCGGTCGCCGAGCACCGGGTCTCCGTGCTGTTCACCGCGCCGACGGCCTACCGAGCGATGCTCGACGAGCTCGACGCCCACGACACCTCGTCCCTGCGCCGCTGCGTCTCGGCCGGCGAGAACCTGCCCGCCGCCACCTGGCAGGCCTGGTACGAGCGGACCGGGCTGCGCCTCATCAACGGCATCGGCGCCACCGAGCTGCTGCACATCTTCATCTCCGCGGCCGACGAGCACATCAGGCCCGGCACGACGGGCGTGCCCGTACCCGGCTGGCACGCGCGCGTGCAGGACGAGAACGGCCGGCCCGTGCCCGACGGACGGCCGGGGCTGCTCGCGGTGCGTGGGCCCGTCGGCTGCCGCTACCTCACCGACCCGCGCCAGCGCATCTATGTACGCGACGGATGGAACGTCACCGGTGACACATACGTCCGCGAGAGCGACGGCTACTTCCGGTATGTCGCCCGCGCCGACGACATGATCATCTCGGCCGGGTACAACATCGCGGGACCGGAGGTGGAGGACGCACTGCTCCGCCACCCGGACGTGGCGGAGGCGGCCGTGGTGGGACGGCCCGACGAGGCGCGCGGGCAGGTCGTCGTGGCCCATGTCGTCCTCAGGGAGGGCACCGAGCGGGACGCCGAGGCCTTGCGCGCCTTCGTCAAGTCCGAGCTGGCGCCCTACAAGTGTCCCCGCGAGATCGTCTTCCTGGACGCCCTGCCCCGCACGGCCACCGGCAAGCTGCAGCGCTTCAGGCTGCGCACCGAAGGTGACCAGCACTGATGCCGAAGACCTAAGATGATCAACGTGTCCGACCAGCATGCACCACGGTCTCTCATCGTCACGCTCTACGGCGCGTACGGCCGCTTCGCGCCGGGCCCCGTGCCCGTCGCCGAACTGATCCGGCTGCTGGCCGCGGTCGGTGTGGACGCACCCTCGGTGCGCTCGTCGGTCTCCCGCCTCAAACGGCGCGGACTGCTGCTGCCGGCCCGTACGGCGCAGGGCGCGGCCGGGTACGAACTGTCGCCGGACGCCCGCCAGTTGCTCGACGACGGCGACCGGCGCATCTACTCCACCGCCCCGCCCGAGGACGAGGGATGGGTGCTCGCCGTGTTCTCGGTGCCGGAGTCGGAGCGGCAGAAGCGGCACGTGCTGCGCTCCCGGCTGGCCGGGCTCGGGTTCGGCACGGCGACGCCCGGGGTGTGGATCGCTCCCGCCCGGCTGTACGAGGAGACCCGGCACACCCTCCAGCGACTGCGTCTCGACCCGTACGTCGACCTGTTCCGCGGCGAGCACCTCGGGTTCGCCGCGACCGAGGAGGCGGTCGCCCGCTGGTGGGACCTGGCCGCGATCGCCAAGGAGCACGAGGCCTTCCTCGACCGGCACGCGCCCGTGCTGGACGAGTGGGAGCACCGGTCGGACACCCCGCCGGAGGAGGCCTACCGCGACTACCTCCTCGCCCTGGACTCCTGGCGCCACCTCCCCTACACGGACCCCGGCCTGCCCGCCCGCCTCCTCCCCGAGGACTGGCCCGGTGTGTGCTCGGCGGCCGTCTTCCGGGAGCTGCATGCACGGCTGAGGGACGCGGGGGCCGAGTTCGCGGGCGTATGACCCCCGAGGTCCTCGCACGTGACGGCGCGCTCTGTCAGGTCTCCAGTGTCAGGCGGGGTTTGGGGGCGTCCGTGCGGCCGGTCTGGGGGCGGCGGCTGCCCGCACGGTACGGGGCCGGCCAGACGACGCCGGGGCCGTCATAGCCCTGCTCGGCCGCCGCGTGCAGGGTCCAGTGCGGGTCGTAGAGGTGGGGACGGGCGAGCGCGCACAGGTCCGTACGCCCGGCCAGGATCAGGGAGTTGACGTCGTCCCAGGAGGAGATCGCGCCGACCGCGATCACGGGGAGGCCGGTGGTGTGACGGATGCGGTCGGCGTACGGCGTCTGGTACGAGCGCCCGAACTCCGGGTGGTCGTCGGCCACGACCTGCCCGGTCGACACGTCGATGGCGTCGACGCCGTGCGCGGCGAAGGCGCGGGCGATCTCGACGGCGTCCTCGGCCGTCGTACCGCCCTCGGCCCAGTCGGTGGCCGAGATACGGACGGTCATGGGCTTCTCCTCGGGCCACACCGCGCGTACCGCGTCGAAGACCTCCAGCGGGAAGCGGAGTCGTTTCTCCAGCGAGCCGCCATAGGCGTCGGTACGACGGTTGGTGAGCGGGGAGAGGAAGCCGGAGAGCAGATAGCCGTGGGCGCAGTGGAGTTCGAGGAGGTCGAAGCCCGCGCGGGCGGCCCGCCAGGCGGCGGCGGTGAACTGCTCGCGGATGTCGGTGAGCTGGGCGCGGGTCAGCTCGCGCGGAATCCGGCTGCCCGGCTTGTACGGCAGCGGTGAGGCGGCCACCAGGGGCCAGTTGCCGTCGGGCAGCGGTTCGTCCATGCCCTCCCACATCAGCCTGGTCGAGCCCTTGCGGCCGGAGTGGCCGAGCTGCACGCCGATCGCGGTGCCGGGCGAGTGGGCGTGCACGAACTCGGTGATCCGTTTCCAGGACTCGGCCTGCCGTCCGGTGTAGAGGCCGGTGCAGCCGGGGGTGATCCGGCCCTCCGCGCTGACGCACACCATCTCGGTCATCACCAGGCCGGCGCCGCCGAGCGCCCGTGCGCCGAGGTGGACGAGGTGGAAGTCGCCGGGGACGCCGTCGACCGCCGAGTACATGTCCATGGGCGAGACGACGACCCGGTTGCGCAGGGTCAGACCGCGCAGCCGGAACGGGGTGAACATGGGCGGCGTACCGGGCGGGCAGCCGAACTCGCGCTCCACGGCTCCGGTGAAGCGGGCGTCGCGCAGCCGCAGGTTGTCGTGGGTGACGCGGCGGCTGCGGGTGAGCAGGTTGAAGGCGAACTGGCGGGGCGGCTGGTCGAGATGGAGCCGCAGGTTCTCGAACCACTCCAGGCTGGCGCGGGCCGCGCGCTGGGTGGAGGCGACGACGGGTTTGCGTTCCTCCTCGTAGGCCGCGAGCGCCTCGGCCAGTGTGGGCTGTTCCTCCAGGCAGGCGGCGAGTGCGAGGGCGTCCTCGACGGCGAGCTTGGTGCCGGAGCCGATGGAGAAGTGGGCGGTGTGGGCGGCGTCGCCGAGCAGGACCACGTTGCCGTGGGACCAGCGCTCGTTGACGACCGTGCGGAAGGTGGTCCACGCCGACTTGTTGGAGCGCAGCGGGCGGCCGCGGAGCGCTTCCGCGAAGATCTTGGCGCAGCGTTCGACGGACTCCGCCTCGTCCAGGTCCTCGAATCCGGCGGCCCGCCAGACGTCCTCGTGCATCTCGACGATCACGGTGGAGGCGTCGGGAGAGTACGGGTAGCCGTGCAGCTGCATCACGCCGTGTTCGGTCTCGGCGATCTCGAAGCGGAAGGCGTCGAAGGCGAAGTCGGCGGCGAGCCAGATGTAGCGGCAGCGGTGGGTGGCCACCCGGGGGCGGAACACATCCGCGTAGGCCTCGCGGGTGGTGCTGTTGACTCCGTCGGCGGCGACGACCAGGTCGTACGACTGTGCCAGCCAGTCGGGGTACGGGGCTTCCGAACGGAAGCGGAGTTCCACGCCGAGGGCGCGGCAGCGATCGTGGAGGATCTCCAGGAGGCGTTTTCTGCCGAGGGCGGCGAAGCCGTGTCCTGAGGAGGTCTGGAGGTTGTTTCGGTGGACGATGTCGATGTCGTCCCAGCGGGTGAAGTGTTCTTGCAGGGCCTCGTAGACGACCGGGTCGGCGTGTTCGATGCCGCCCAGGGTTTCGTCGGAGAGGACCACTCCGAAGCCGAAGGTGTCGTCGGGGGCGTTGCGTTCCCAGACGGTGATGTCGCGCTGCGGGTCGAGCCTTTTCAGGAGGGCGGCGGCGTACAGGCCGCCGGGGCCGCCGCCGATGATCGCGATGCGTTGGGGCGCCCCTTGGGGCGGTGTCACTGGGGTCGGCATCATCGGCCCTGCCATTTCGGTGGACGCTTCTCGGTGAACGCCGCGTGGAACTCTGCGTAGTCCTCGCCGTTCATCAGCAGCGCCTGGGTCGAGGCGTCCAGTTCGACCGATGCCGCCAGTGGCATGTCCAGCTCGGCCGTGAGCAGGGCCTTCGTCTGGGCGTATGCCAGGGCCGGGCCGTCGGCCAGGCGGTGGGCCAGGTCCTGTGCCGCCTCGTCGGCGCGGCCCTCGTCGGTCAGTTCGCTGATCAGGCCGATGCGTTCCGCCTCAGGGGCGCGGACCGGTTCGCCCAGCATGAGCAGGCGGGTCGCGTGGCCCAGGCCGACGACCCTCGGCAGCAGATATGCCGCGCCCATGTCGCCGCCGGACAGGCCGACCCTGGTGAACAGGAACGCGAACCTGGCGGACGGGTCCGCGACGCGGAAGTCCGCCGCCAGGGCGAGGACCGCGCCGGCGCCCGCCGCGACCCCGTGCACCGCCGCGATCACCGGGAACGGGCACTCCCGTATCGCCCGCACGGTGTGACCGGTCATCCGGTTGAAGTCGAGGAGCTGGGCGGTGTCCATGGACAGGGTCGCGCCGATGATCTCGTCGACGTCGCCGCCCGAGCAGAAGCCGCGGCCCTCGCCGGCCAGGACCAGCGCCCGTACGGACCGCTCGCGGGAGAGTTCGGCGAGCAGGTCGCGCAGGTCGGCGTAGGCGCCGAAGGTGAGCGCGTTGAGTTTCTCGGGGCGGGCGAGGGTGACCGTGGCGACCCCGTCGGCGTGCTCCACGCGCAGATGCCGCCAGTCGGAGGTGCGGGCGGCGGAGCCGGTGAAGGGACTCATGACGTGCGGCCTCCTCGGGGGGCGGGCACTGCCTCACTGAGCTCTACCCTTCGAAGCTATCACCTATCTGTGACTGTCGTCATGACGGCGCGATAGACCTGTCCGGATGTGACCCGGCTCGGTCACATCCGTCACGGCTCGTCGACAGAGCGGCTACGACGGGAGCGGCGCGGCTAGGCAAGCCGTTGCTACGGGTAAGCCGCCCGTCAGCGGGGCCGAAGGGCCCGCACGGTGCCCGCCGGGCCTCTCGTCGGGCGGCGCCGTACCATTCGTAAAAGTTGAAAGCAGGACAGCCTGCTCATGAACGGACCCGCCTTGTACGACCGCCCCTCCGCGTCCGCCGCCTCCTGGCGCATCGCACTGCCGCACTCCGCAGCGGCCGTGCCCGTGGCCCGTGCACTCGTGCGCACGGCGCTGGCCGAGCTGGAGCACGGGGCCGACCGCGACACCGCGGAACTGCTCACGGCGGAGCTGGTCGCGAACGCCGTGGAGCACACCGTCGTCGGGGGCTCCCCGATAGAGCTCGTGGTGGAGCTGCTGCCGAGCGGCTGCCGGGTCGAGGTGCACGACCCCGACCCGGTGCCGCCGTTCGATCTCACCTGGCCGGGCACGGAGCCGCCCGATCCCTGGCAGGAGCACGGGCGCGGGCTGCTGCTGATCCGCGCGCTCAGTTCGTCCTGCGGTCACCGGCCGACGACGTCCGGCAAGGCCGTGTGGTTCCGCCTGCCGGTGGTGCCCCGGCAGCGGCGTTCCGCCTGATCAAGAGGCCGGGCGGCACGCCAGGGTCGCGACCAGGACCGCCTTGATGGTGTGCATACGGTTCTCGGCCTCGTCGAAGACCACGGAGTGCTCCGACTCGAACACCTCGTCGGTGACCTCCAGCTCGGTCAGGCCGTGCCGCTCGTGGACCTCGCGGCCGACACGTGTGCCGAGGTCGTGGAAGGCCGGCAGGCAGTGCATGAACTTCACATCGGGGTTGCCGGTGGCGCGCAGCACGTCCATGGTCACCGCGTAGGGGCCGAGCAGCGCTATGCGCTCGTCCCAGACCTCCTTGGGCTCCCCCATCGACACCCAGACATCGGTGGCGACGAAGTCGGCGTCACGCACGCCCTCCTTCACGTCCTCGGTGAGGGTGACCTGCCCGCCGGAGGCGGCGGCGAGCTGCTGGGCCACCTCGACGATCGTCTCGTCCGGCCACAGCACCCGGGGCGCGACGATACGGACGTCCATGCCGAGCAGGGCGCCGGTGACCAGGTAGGAGTTGCCCATGTTGTAGCGGGAGTCGCCGAGGTAGGCGAAGACCGTCCCGCTGAGCGGCTTGCCGCTGTGCTCGGTCATGGTGAGCACGTCGGCGAGCATCTGGGTGGGGTGCCACTCGTCGGTGAGGCCGTTGTAGACGGGGACCCCGGCGTATGCGGCCAGTTCCTCTACGACGCCCTGTCCGTGACCGCGGTACTCGATCGCGTCGTACATCCGCCCCAGCACGCGCGCGGTGTCCTTGACGGACTCCTTGTGCCCGATCTGCGAGCCCGCGGGGTCGAGGTAGGTCGTCGAGGCGCCCTGGTCGGCGGCGGCGACCTCGAAGGCGCAGCGCGTGCGTGTCGAGGTCTTCTCGAAGATCAGCGCGATGTTCCGGCCCCGCAGGTACTGGGTCTCGGTCCCGGCCTTCTTGGCGGCCTTCAGCTCGGCGGCCAGCTCGATCAGACCGAGGAACTCCTGCTGGGAGAAGTCGAGCTCCTTGAGGAAGTGGCGGCCGGCGAGGGCGGTCGGGACTGTCGCCATGGGGGGCGCTCCAGGAATGCGGGGACGTATACCGCTGGAAGTCTATACGAAGAATTGCATTTCTATACGGCATCCCGTTCGACGGGACAGCTCATGCAGCGCGGGCCGCCCCTGCCTCGGCCCAGTTCGCTGCCGGGGATCTCGATGACCTCGATGCCCTGCTTGCGCAGATGGGTGTTGGTGGTGGCGTTGCGTTCGTAGGCGACGACGACGCCCGGCTCGACGGCGAGGACGTTGCAGCCGTCGTCCCACTGCTCGCGCTCGGCGGCGTGCACGTCCTGGGTGGCGGTCAGGACGCGGATCCCGCTCAGACCGAGGGCGGCGGCGATCGCGCGGTGCATGTGCTCCGGCGGGTGGTCGATGACCTTGAGTTCCTTGTCTCCGGCGCCCGGCTCGATGGTGTACGAGCGGAGCATGCCGAGGCCCGCGTACTGGGTGAAGGTGTCGCCGTCGACCATCGTCATCACGGTGTCGAGGTGCATGAAGGCGCGCCGCTTCGGCATGTCGAGGGCCACGATCGTCTGCGCGGAGCCGGCCTCGAACAGCTTGTGCGCCAGCATCTCCACCGCCTGCGGGGTGGTGCGCTCGCTCATGCCGATCAGGACGGCGCCGTTGCCGATGACCAGGACGTCGCCGCCCTCGATGGTGGACGGGTAGTCGGCCTGCCCCTCGGACCAGACGCGGAAGTCCCCTTCACGGAAGAGGGGGTGGTGCCGGTAGATCGCCTCGAAGTGCACCGTCTCGCGCTGCCGGGCGGGCCAGCGCATGGCGTTGACGGCGACACCGTCGTAGATCCAGGCGGAGGTGTCGCGGGTGAAGAGGTGGTTGGGGAGCGGCGCGAGGAGGAAGTCGTCGAGGTCCATGACGTGGAAGCGGACGGAGGTGGGCTCCGTGTGGGCGTCCAGGAACTCGCGCTTGGTCATGCCGCCCACCAGGGCCTCGGCCAGTTCCTGGGCGGGCAGGGTCTCGAAGGCGGCTCTGAGGTGGTCGGTGGCGAGGACGCCGTACTCCTTCTCGTCGAAGACCCGGTCCAGGACGAGCTTTCTGGCCGCCGCGATCTCCAGGGCCTCGGTGAGCAGGTCGCCGAAGAGATGGACGGCGACCCCGCGGTCGCGCAGCACGTCGGCGAAGCCGTCGTGCTCGGCGCGTGCGCGGCGCACCCAGAGCACGTCGTCGAAGAGGAGGGCGTCCTTGTTGCTCGGGGTGAGCCTTTTGAGCTCGAGATCCGGCCGGTGGAGTATGACGCGGCGCAGCCGCCCGGCCTCGGAGTCGACATGCATTCCCATGCCTCCATCCTGACCATCCGGGGGCTTGTTGACCCGCCGGTCGACGGTTTCTTCGCCTTCTTGTTTTCGTCCTCTTGACGATAATCGCTCGCGGCGATTATCGTCGAGTGGACGAGAACCGAGGGGGTTCGATGGCCGACATCACACGACGTCTGGGCTGGCGCCATCTGCGCGGGGCGCCGACGGCGCACATCCGGCACCAGCGTGCCGGGAAGCTGCTGCACGACGGGCCGGGGCTCAGCTTCTGGTTCCGTGCGCTGACCGCTGCGCTGTCCGAAGTCCCGGTCGACGACCGGGAGTTGGCGATGACCTTCCATGCCCGCACGTCCGACTTCCAGGACGTGGCGGTGCAGGCGACGGTGACGTACCGGATCAGCGACCCGGCGCTCGCCGCCGCCCGTCTTGACTTCTCCGTCGACCCGGACACGGGGGTGTGGCGGGGTGCGCCGCTGGAGCAGCTGGGGACGCTGCTGACGGAGACGGCGCAGCAGCATGCGCTGGACGTCCTTGCCCGTACGTCACTTTCGTCGGCGCTGGTGGACGGCGTGGCGGCGGTGCGGGAGCGGGTCGCGGCGGGGCTGGGCGCCGAGCCGCGGCTGCCGGCGACCGGTATCGAGGTGGTCGCCGTCCGTGTGGTGGCGCTGCGTCCGGAGCCGGAGGTGGAGCGGGCCCTGCGCACGCCCGCCCGCGAGCAGATCCAGCAGGAGGCAGACCGGGCGACGTACGAGCGGCGGGCCGTGGCCGTCGAGCGGGAGCGGGCCATCGCCGAGAACGAACTGGCCAGCCAGATCGAACTCGCCCGCCGCGAGGAGCAGTTGGTCGAACAGCGCGGTACGAACGCCCGGCGGGAGGCCGAGGAGCACGCGGCGGCGGACGCGGTGCGGGCCGAGGCGGAGGCGGCGCGGACGGTGAAGCTGGCGCAGGCGGAGGCGGACCGCTCGCTTCGGCTGGCCGACGCGGAGGCCACGCGGTCCGTGCAGCTCGCGGACGCCGAGGCGCGGCGCACCGAGCGGCTGGCGGAGGCGGAGGCGGCGCGGACGGTGCGGATGGCCGATGCCGAGGCGGTGCGGTCCGTCCGGCTGGCGCGGGCGGAGGCCGAAGGCGCGCGCGAGGTCGGCGAGGCGCGGGCGCAGGCGCAGGCGGCCTGGCTGCGGGTGCATGCCGACGTGGACGTCGCGACCCTGCACGCCCTCGCCGGGACCCGGCTGGCGGAGAACCTGCCGAACATCGACAGCGTGACCATCTCGCCGGACGTGCTGACGGGACTGCTCGCCCGGCTCGGCAACGGGGAGCGGGCGTGAAGGCGGGAGCCGGGCGGACCGGATTCCCGGGAGCGAGGGTGACCGGCCCGTCGTCGGCCGCCCCGGCCAGGTTCCGCGACGCGGACCCGGGTGCCGGGCAGCCACCGTCCGCCGCCGGGCCGACGGGGATCCCGTCCCGGCCCGTCCTCTGCGCGGAGCGCTCCGCGTGAGCCTCGCGCCGCGCGTCGTCCTCGTACATCGGACCACGGAGTACGAGGAGTTGGTGGCCCACCACGGTACGCACGGGCAGGCCGCCTTCTTCCTCTCCTCCCGGGGCCGGGACATCGCGGAGGTGGCCGAGCGGCACCGCCGCACCCGGCGTGCGCTCGCCGAGGTGACCGCCGCGATTCCGCTGACCTGGCGTCAGACCATGGTGGAGCGGGTCGACTTGTACCGTTTCCTGTTCGCGCCGGAGGACGTCGTGGTGGTCGTCGGGCAGGACGGGCTGGTGGCGAACGTCGCCAAGTACCTGGCCGGGCAGCCGGTGGTGGGCATCGACACGGACCCCGGGCGCAACCCGGGCGTCCTGGTGCGGCACCGCCCCGCGGACGCGGCGGCGCTGCTTCCGGCGGTCCGCACGAGCGCCGTGGACGAACTCACCATGGTCGAGGCGGTCGCCGACGACACCCAGCGGATCGTCGCGCTCAACGAGATCTACCTGGGCGCCGCCGGACATCAGACGGCCAGATACCGCCTGGGCCTCGAGGGCGACGGGGGTGTCGTCGAGGCCCAGGCTTCGTCCGGGGTGCTGGTGGGGACGGGGACCGGCGCGACGGGATGGATCCGCTCGGTGTGGCAGGAGCGGGGCGCCGCCCAGTCGCTGCCGCGCCCGACCGACGACCGGCTGCTGTGGTTCGTACGGGAGGCGTGGCCGTCACCGGCCACCGGGACGTCCTTGGTCGCAGGCGAACTCGCCGCCTCGGCCCGTCTCACCCTCACCGTCGAGTCCGAGCGGCTGATCGCCTTCGGAGACGGGATGGAGGGGGACGCGCTGCAGCTGACGTGGGGGCAGTCGGTGCGGGTGGGCGTGGCGGGGACATCATTGCGCCTGGTCGGGTAGCGGCAGCATCCGCGCCCACAGCATCGCACCGGAGGGCAGTGCGGTCGTCGCTGCCGCCGGCAGCACCGGTACGGTGCCCAGCGCTGCCGCCGGTGCTCCGCCGCCCAGTGCGCCGACCGGCACCGTCGTCAGGAGTGCCACCAACAGGCCCAGCTGCAGCGAGGGCAGATCGATCGGATGCCAGGGTGGCTCAAAGCCGCGGGTCCACCGGCTCCGACTCCAGCGCCAGCACCCCGAACACCGTTTCGTGCACCCGCCACAGCGGCTCGCCCTCCGCCAGCCGGTCCAGGGCCTCCAGGCCCAGGGCGTACTCGCGGATCGCCAGCGACCGCTTGTGGTTCAGGAAGCGGCTGCGCAGCCGGACGAGGTTGTCCGGGCGGGTGTACTCCGGACCGTAGATGATCCGCAGGTACTCGCGGCCCCGGCACTTGATGCCGGGCTGCACGAGCCGCCCCTCCTCGCTGCGCACCAGGGCGTCCAGCGGCTTGACGACCATGCCCTCGCCGCCGCGGCCGGTCATCTCCAGCCACCAGTCGACGCCGGCCCGCACCGATGCCGGGTCACCGGTGTCGACGTAGAGCCGTCGGGTGGTCTGCAGCAGGCCGCTGCCGTCGTGCTCGACGAGCCGGTCGAGCAGGGCGAGCTGCTCGTCGTGCGGCAGGCCGGCGAGGCTGCGGCCCTGGACAGCCAGGATCTGGAAGGGGGCGAGTCGTACGCCGTCCAGGCCCTCGGTCGTCCAGCAGTAGCGGCGGTACGCCGCCGTGAACGCGGCCGCGTTCGACGCCCGCTCCCGCTGGCGCGCCAGCAGGTCGGTCACCTCGACGCCCCGGGACGCGGCACCCTCCAGCGCGGCGAGCGCACCCGGGAACACCGCGCCGGACGCCGCGCCGACGGCCGCGTACTGGGACCTGAGCAGCCCGGAGGCCTTCAGCGACCAGGGCATCAGCTCGGCGTCCAACAGCAGCCAGTCCGTGTCGAGTTCGCCCCAGAGGCCCGCTTCGGTGACGGCCGTGCGGACGCGACCGAGGATCTCCTCGGTCACCGCCCGGTCGTCGAAGAACGGCCGTCCGGTACGGGTGTACAGCGAGCCCGTCGGACCTCCCCCACTCTCGGCTTCGCTCGAGCGGGAGGTGCCCCCACCGCCGAACCGCTTGCGAGCCGCCTCGGCGTCCCGGCACACCAGCGCCACCGCCCGCGAGCCCATGTGCTTCTCCTCGCACACGACCCGCGCCACCCCGTCGGCCGCGTACTGCGCGAAGGCCTCGACCGGGTGCTCCAGATAGCCCTCGACCTGCGAGGTGGCGGTCGGCGCCATGGTGGGCGGCAGGTACGGCAGCAGACGGGGGTCAATGGCGAACCGGCTCATGACCTCCAGGGCCGCGGCCGCGTTCTCCTCGCGGACGGACACCCGGCCCGAGTGCCGGGTCTCCACGACCCGGCGGCCGTGCACGTCGCTCAGGTCCAGCGGCCGGCCGTCGTGCCCGCCGGGCGCCTCGGTCAGCAACGGCCTCGCCGGCTCGTACCAGACCTGCTCGGCCGGTACGTCGACCAGCTCACGCTCCGGCCAGCGCAGCGCGGTGAGCTTGCCGCCGAAGACGGCACCGGTGTCCAGACAGATGGTGTTGTTGAGCCAAGTGGCCTCCGGGACGGGAGTGTGGCCGTAGACGACCGCCGCCCGGCCCCGGTAGTCCTCCGCCCACGGGTAGCGCACCGGCAGCCCGAACTCGTCGGTCTCGCCGGTGGTGTCGCCGTACAGCGCGTGCGAGCGGACCCGGCCGGAGGTGCGGCCGTGGTACTTCTCGGGCAGACCGGCGTGGCAGACCACCAGCCGGCCGCCGTCGAGGACGTAGTGGCTGACCAGCCCGTCGATGAACTCCCGTACCTCGGCCCGGAACTCGTCACTCTCGCCTTCCATCTGCTCGATGGTCTCGGCGAGGCCGTGGGTGTGCTGGACCTTGCGGCCCTTGAGATACCGGCCGTACTTGTTCTCGTGGTTGCCGGGTACGCACAGCGCGCTGCCGGACTTGACCATCGACATCACGCGGCGCAGTACGCCCGGGCTGTCCGGGCCGCGGTCGACGAGGTCGCCGACGAACACGGCCGTACGGCCCTCCGGGTGGACGCCGTCGGTGTAGCCCAGCTTGCCGAGCAGCGACTCCAGCTCGAAGGCGCAGCCGTGGATGTCGCCGATGATGTCGAAGGGGCCGGTGAGGTGGGTCAGGTCGTTGAAGCGCTTCTCGGTGACGACGGTGGCGTTCTCGATGTCCTCCACCCCGCGCAGGACGTGGACCTTGCGGAAGCCCTCACGCTCCAAGTGCCTGATGGATCGGCGCAGTTCGCGGATGTGGCGCTGGATGACCCGGCGCGGCATGTCGGACCGGTCGGTGCGGGCCGCGTTGCGCTCGGCGCACACCTCCTCCGGTACGTCCAGCACGATGGCGATGGGCAGCACGTCGTACTGCTTGGCCAGGTCGATCAGCTGACGGCGGGCGTCCTGCTGCACGCTGGTCGCGTCGACGACGGTACGGCGGCCGGCCGCCAGGCGCTTGCCCGCGACGTAGTGCAGGACGTCGAAGGCGTCCTTCGTGGCGCTCTGGTCGTTCTCGTCGTCGCTGACCAGGCCGCGGCAGAAGTCGGAGGAGATCACCTCGGTCGGCTTGAAGTGCCGGCGGGCGAAGGTGGACTTGCCGGAGCCGGAGGCGCCGACGAGGACGACGAGGGAGAGGTCGGTGACGGGGAGGACCCGTCCCTGCTGCTGTGTCCCGGTCATGCTGCCTTCGCCTCCTTCTCGGTCCTCATACGGAAAACAGCCATCTGGGTCGGCGGTCCGACCTCCGGGTCGTCGGGGCCGACGGGGACGAACTCCACGCCGTACCCGTGCCGTTCGGCCACCTTGTGCGCCCAGCTGCGGAACTCCTCGCGGGTCCACTCGAAGCGGTGGTCGCCGTGCCGGACGTGGCCGGCCGGGAGGGACTCCCAGCGGACGTTGTACTCGACGTTGGGGGTCGTCACCAGGACAGTCCGCGGGCGGGCCGCGCCGAACACCGCGTACTCCAGCGCGGGCAGCCGCGGCAGGTCGAGGTGTTCCACGACCTCGCTGAGCACGGCGGCGTCGTACCCTTTGAGCCGCTTGTCGGTGTACGCGAGCGAGCCCTGGAGGAGCTTGACGCGCGAGGCCTGCCGCTCCCCCATGCGGTCGAGCTTCAGCCGCCGCGAGGCGATGGTCAGCGCCCGCATCGACACGTCGACGCCGACGATCTCGGTGAACCGCGGGTCCTTGAGCAGCGCCTGCACCAACTGGCCCTGTCCGCAGCCGAGGTCGAGCACCCGGGCGGCGCCGGACGCGCCGAGCGCGGCGATGATCGCCTCGCGCCGCTGCACGGCGAGCGGGGTCGGCTTCTCCTCCGTCTCGGTCTCCGCCTCGACGGCGTTGTCGATGTCCTCGACCTCGCTGTCGTCCGCCTCCGCGAGCCGCACCAGCTCAAGGCGTTCCATCGCCTCACGCGTCAGCGACCAGCGGCGCGAGAGGTAACGGCTGGTGATCAGCTTCTGCTCCGGGTGGTCGGGCAGCCAGCCCTCGCCGGCCCGCAGCAGCTTGTCGACCTCGTCGGAGGCCACCCAGTAGTGCTTGGCGTCGTCGAGGACCGGCAGCAGGACGTAGAGGTGGCGCAGGGCCTCGGCGAGGGTGAGGGTCTCGCCCTCCAGGACGAGCCGCACATACCGTGAGTCGCCCCACTCGGGGAACTCGGTGTCCAGCGCCACCGGTTCGACGGTGACGCTCCAGCCCAGCGGTTCGAAGAGCCGTCGTACCAGCTCCGGGCCGCCGCGGGCGGGCAGCGCGGGCACCTCGATGCGCAGCGGCAGCGGCTGCGCGGCACGCTCCGGGCGGGCGTGGCACACGCCGCGGATCGCGCTGGAGAACACGCTGCTCAGTGCCACCGCGAGCAGCGAGGAGGCTGCGTACGGACGGTCGTTGACGTACTGCGCGAGCGCCGCGTCGGGGGCGCCGCCGCGTCCCTTGCCCTTCCCCCGCCGCACCAGCGCCACCGCGTCGACCTCCAGCAGCAGCGCCGCCGTGCAGCGCTCGGCATCGGCCTCGGGGTAGAGGACGTGCGCCGTGCCGTAGGAGGTGGAGAACGCCTGCGCCCTGTCGGGGTGCTTGTGCAGCAGGAAGCCGAGGTCGGTGGCCGGTGAGGCGGCGGTGCCGCGCGTGGAGATCGTCAGGAACACATGTCCGAGTCTCCCGGCTGTGCCCCGACTGTGACCACCGGTTTTCCCGGTTCGGCGGTCCACGGGCCGCGCCCGGCGATGAGTTGTCCGGCGTGATGGCCGAGGTCCTCGGCGCTGAGCCGGCTCGGGCTGTCCGCGCCCATGGCGGCGCGCGGGCGGGTTCTGATCGGACCGGTGACGAGTTCGTGGATGCGCGGGCCCTTGCCGCCGAGTTCGGCGGTCAGCGCGCGCAGCAGGGACTTCTTGGCGGCGCCGACGGTGCTGTCGGGTCCGACACATCGATGACGTGGGTGTGCAGGGTGCCGGGCGCGGTGTGCCCCCGCGAGGAGGCGCGGCCGGTCCGCGTCATGCCCCCCCCACACCGCCGGTCGCGCCGACGACGAGCACGTGGCGGCCGCGCACGAACGGCTCTCCGAACTCGGCAAACCCCGGTGCGCGACTGGTCATTGGCCCGAGCGCAGCTCCGCGGAACACTAATGACCAGATGTACATTAGGCGGGTGAACAAGGAGATCACGGCCTCCGGGCCGCTGGGCGCCGCCCCGGCCCGGAAGCGGGTACGGGCCCCCGAGGCGCATCGGGAGGCGATCCTCGCCGCGGCACGTGCCGCTTTCGCCGAGCGGGGCTACGCGCGCGCCACCATCCGGGAGATCGCCGGCCGGGCCGGGGTCACCCACGGCCTGGTCATGCGCCACTTCGGCTCGAAGGAACGTCTGTTCCTGGCCGCCGTGCCCGGCACCCGGGACCTGCCGGAGCTGGTGTCCGGGCAGCCCGGCACACTGCCCGACCGGATCGCCCGAGCGTTCGTCGAGCGCATGGAGCGCGCCGACGGCAGCGATCCGTTCCTCGCGCTGATCCGCAGCGCCGCCTCCGACGAGGGCGCGGCGACCGCGCTGTACACGGCGATGCGGGACAGCAGCATGGCGGCGTACCGCACGGTGCTGACCGGGCCGGACGCGGACGAGCGCATCGACCTGGTCGGCGTGCAGCTCATCGGGGTCGCCTTCAGCCGGTACGTGCTGCGCAGCGGGCCGGTGGCGGAGATGGGGCCGGAGCGGCTGGTGCGGTATCTGACGCGGGCCCTGCGCTGCGCACTGGAGCCGCTCGACGAAGCGGAAGAGCCCGGCGAAACCGAAGGGTCCGATGAAGCCCACCGAGGGAGATCGCCGTCATGACGTCCACGCTGCCGCCGGTGCCGCAGTCCCTGGCCGGGCGGATCGTCGTGCCGGACGACGCACGGTACGAGCGGGTACGGCACTGCTATGTGCACCGGGGCTCCCCCGCCGCGGTACTGCTGCCCGAGACCGCACGGGAGACCGCCGAGGCGCTGAGGTACGCGCGTGCGCTGGGCTCGGTGGTCTCCGTGCGCAGCGGCGGGCACGGCATCAGCGGCCGCTCGACCAACGACGGAGGTGTCGTCGTCGACGTGTCGCGCCTGGACGGAATACGGGTCCTGGACCGGGCCCGGCGGCGGATACGGATCGGGGCGGGCGCCCGCTGGGGGCAGGTGGCGCAGGCCCTCGAGCCGCACGGGCTCGCCATCGGCTCGGGGGACACCGGAGACGTGGGGGTGGGCGGGCTGGTCACCGCGGGCGGCATCGGCTGGTTCGCGCGCCTGCACGGGATGACCGTCGACCATGTCACGGCGGTCGAACTCGTCCTGGCCGACGGCAAGTCGGTACGGGCGGACGCCGAGCGGGAGCCCGATCTGCTGTGGGCCGTGCGCGGCGCCGGCGGCAACTTCGGCGTGGTCACCGCGGTGGAGCTGGAAGCGTACGAGACGGGTGACGTGGTCTTCGCCGACCTCGTCTTCGACGCACGGGACGCGGCCGCGCTGATCGAGGAGTGGGGCGCGGTCCTCGATGCGGCGCCCCGCGAGCTGACCAGCTTCCTGACCTTCATGCCCGCCGGGCCGGGCCGTCCGTGTCTGGCCCATGTCGCCGCTGTGTACGCGGGCGAACACAGCGCCGCCGAGCGGGTGCTGGCCCCGCTGCTCCGGGTGGGGCCGCCGCTGCGGCAGCGGGCGGTGCTCGCGCCGTACTCGGGTCTTGTGCCGGTGAGCGGTGCCCCGCACCACGGGCAGCAACAGCTCGGCGCCACCCGCTCCGGCCTGCTGGACCACCTCACCGCGGACGCGGCGCGGGCGGTGGCGGCCGCCCTGGAGTCCGGGCAGGTGCTGATGGAGCAGTTCCGCTCGGTGGGTGGGGCGGTCAATGACCTGGATCCGGCGGCGACCGCCTACGCCCACCGCACCCAGAACTTCTCGCTGCTCTCCGCGACCGTCCCGGAGCTGGAGCAGGCGCTGGACGCGCACTGGGCCCGGCTCGCCCCGCACCTGAACGGCATGTACCTCAGTTTCGACACCCGGCGCACCCCGGACGTGCTCTGCGAGGCGTTCCCCGAGCCGACCCTGACCCGGCTGCGCGAGCTCAAGGACCGGTACGACCCGGAGAACGTCTTCGACCGCAACTTCCCGCTGCGGTGAGGGATTTCAGGCGGCCCCGTGGGTACGGGCGCCCTCCAGCGCCGCCTGGTACGACGCGGCGGCCATCTCCTGGAACTGGGCGAGCCGCGGCACATGCGCCGACTTGGTCAGCTCGGCGTGCAGGAAGGTGAGGTCGGCCGCAAGGCCGACCATGCCGAGGGCCGCCTTGAGATACCGCTCCTGGTGGTCGCTGTCGTGGCGGGGCGTGCCGGGGCCATAGGCACCGCCGCGCGCCGAGGCCACGACGACCTTCTTGCCCGAGAGCGGGCCCTGGCCGGTGGCCGGGTCGGCGATCAGCGGGGCGATCAGGACCCGGTCGAACCACGCCTTGAAGGTGGACGGCACCGAGAAGTTGTACATCGGCACACCGAGCAGGATGGTGTCGGCGGCGAGAAGCTCCTCGATCAGCGGCCAGGTCACCGCCCAACTCGCCTTCTCCTCGGGCGTCTGCGCCGCGGTGCGGGCGACGGCGAGGTCGCGCACGCCCTCCGTCTCCAGGCGGTGCATCACCTCGATCTGCGCGTCGTCGACATGCGGAACGTGGTCGGCGGCCAGGTCGCGGTAGACGTAGGTGCCCTCGGGGTTGGCCTTGCGCCAGGCCTCGGCGAACTCGCCCGAGATCTGACGGGAGACGGAGCCCGCGCGCGGGCTGGAGTCGAGGTGGAGCAGCGTCGGCATGGTGGAGTTCCCCTGTCTGATCAGGTCGTTCGGGTCGGGCCGAGAACCGCGGTCGGGCCGAGCTCCATTGAAAGTCCCGGCGGAACCGTTGTCCCGTAACCTGGCGTGACAGTTTGTAACCAGAAGCGTTAGCGAGGATGACGGTGCTGGACGTACGGAAACTGGTACTGCTGCGCGAGGTCGGCGTCCGTGGCTCCATCGCCGCGGCCGCGCAGGCCCTCAACTACACCCGTTCCGCGGTCTCCCAGCAGCTCTCCGCCCTGGAGGCGGAGACCGGCACGGCCTTGCTGGACCGCGGTAGCAGGCGGGCCGAACTCACCCCGGCCGGGCGGTTGCTGGTGTCCCACACCGACCGGATCCTGGCCCAACTGGAGGCCGCCGAGGCGCAGTTGCGTGCCCGCGACGGGCGGATCAGCGGTGAACTGCGGGTCGGCGTGCCTCTGCACGAGGGGCCCGCGCTGCTGGTGCCGGCGCTCAACCGGCTGCGCCAGGACCATCCACAGCTGCGCATCAGTCTGCACGGCGTGGCCCCCGACGAGGGCCGGCAGACCGTGCGGCTCGGCCGGCTGGACGCCGTGCTGGCCACCGGCTATCCGCAGGTGCCCGAGCCCCGGGTGCCGGGGCTGTACGAGGAGGAGGTGCTCAGCGACCGCCTCCGCCTCGTCGTCGCCCCCGGACATCCGCTGGCCGCCGGTGAACTCCCGCGCCGCCTTGAGGAGTTCGCGGGGGAACCCTGGTTGCTCGACCGGACCTCGCGGCTCGGCCGGCTGGCCCTGCACGCCTGCGCCGGGGCCGGTTTCGTGCCCGACATCGTCTCCGACATCGGGGATATGCAGGCGGTGTTCGGGCTGGTCTCGCTGGGCTGGGGCGTGGCGCTCGTCCCCGACCTGGTGCCCGGCCGACCGGGTCATCCGGTCGCCCGGGTCACGCTGGAGGGGCCCGAACTGGCCCGCCGCATCACCCTCGTGGTGCGCGAGGGCGCCCTGGGGACTCCGCCGGTGGCGGCACTGCTGCCGGCCGTGCGGGAGGCCGCGGCAGAGCTGAGCAGCTCGCCGGCGGGGCATCAGGACGTGGCCGACCAGCGGGGATAGCCTCCGAGGAACCGCACCTCCACGTCCAGCGCCTCGACATCCGCCATGGCGAGCCGCAGCCGGCGGTTGTCGATGTGCGCGTCGACGTCCACGAAGAGGTGGTGGCGGCCGAGCCTCTGGCCGGTGGGCCGGGGCTGGATCCAGGACAGGGCGACCGCGCGGGCACGGAAGGCCTGCGGGACGTCGGGCAGCAGCGCGGGGCCACCGACCCGAACCGGGGCACCGCCCCGGCCTCATGGGCGGCCGCCGTGACGGAGGCGGCGGTCCGGGTGCGGGCGCCGGGCAGCCGCGCGCGGCGAGTCCTCGCACTGGCCGAGTGCGTGCGGATGGCTGAGCACCTCGGCGGCCGAGACGGCCGTAGGCCGTCGCGGGCCGTCAGCTCTCGATGACGCGGTGGAAGGCGACGGTGTCGAAGATGTCCTCCATCCGCACGGCACGGCCGTCACGCAGCACCCAGGAGTGCACGAACCGCTGGGTCTCGGTGTGGCCGCGCAGCGAGGTGATGTCCCGGTGGCCGAAGACGACCACCCGCTCGCCCTCGCGGACGAACTCCTCGGGGTACAGCTTCATCCCGCCCAGCACGGTCGGTACGTGCGCCAGGAACTCCTTGACACCGGCGTGCCCGTGCTTGGTGCCGCCGAGGCCGTACTCGGCCATGCCCTCGGGGTGCACCCACTCGATGTCCGGGTCGAAGGCGTCGAGCAGCGCGCCCACGTCCCGGGCGGCGAAGGCAGCGTAGGCGGCGTGGATCGGGGCCAGCGGATCGGTGCTGTCGGTCATGTGTGTCACCCCTTGAGGTGTTCGGGATACAGCGCGGCCAGGGTCCGTCGGATGCCCTCGCGCCAGGGCACCTTGCAGGGGCCGGTGAGGGAGCGGCGCAGGGTGGGGTCGAACTGATAGGTCTCGCGGGTGACCTCGCTCGGGACGAGGTTCGCCGTCACCCCGGTGAGCTCCTCCAGATACCGGACGCAGTCGGTGATGCCGACCGGCTCGTCGCCGCCCCAGTTGGTCAGGGTCACCGGGACGCTCGCCGCGTTCCACAGGTGCGGGACCTGCTCGACGAGGTCGTCGGTGTACAGCAGGGAGCACCAGTTCTGCCCCTCGACGGGAACCGGGATGGGCTCGCCGGCGAGCATCCGCTTGAAGTAGAGCATCGGGACGCCGCCGTAACCGCCGGGCCCGTAGGCGATGTTGAGGCGGGCGATGACGGTGGGCAGACCGAGGGTCCGGGCGAAGGCGCGGACCGTGCCCTCGGCGGCGATCTTGACAACGGGGTAGGCGGGCAGCCAGTCCGCCCTGCCGTCCAGCGGGTCGGTCTCGGTGTACTTGTGGTCGAGGGTCTGCCGGGCGTAGAGGGCGCCCGTGGAGACGTACAGGAACGCCTCGGCGGTACGGCAGTGGGTCATCAGGCGGCCCGCCGCGACCGAGTTGACTTCGACGGCCGCGTTGAAGTCACCGTCCTCGCCGCGCCGGACGGCCGAGTGGAAGACATGGGTGAAGTCCTCCGGCAGGCCCTTGAGGGAGTCCTCGCCGGTGTCGTCCATGTCCCAGCGGAAGGTGCGGATGCCGTGCCGGGTGAGGTCCTCCTCGGCGCCGGGACTGCCGAAGCGGCCCAGTGCCCATACCTCGTTGCCCTGGGCGAGGGTTTTGGCCACTGGTCCGGCGACCTGTCCGGTCGCGCCGGTGACCAGGATCTTCTTGCCGTTCACTGGATGCTCTCCTGGGGAGTGGTAGGGGTCAGGCGTCGCCGAGGGCGCGGTCGAGTTCCCTGCGGAGGATGGACTGGAAGGCCGCCACGTGCTGCGGTCCCATCAGGGTGTAGTGCTCGCCGGGTACGTCGATGTAACGGTTCTCCTCGGTGGTGTGCTCGTCCCAGCGGCGCAGCTCGTTCTCGAGCCAGTCCTCCTTGGTGCCGCGCAGCGGGATCGCGTAGAAGACGCTCATCGAGCGGACCTTGCCGCTGGGCGCGTAGCTGCGGCCCAGGTCGGTGAGGCTGTCGGCCAGTTCGGCCCAGGCCTTGAACTTCTCGAAGGTCAGGTCGAGTTCGGCGAGTCGGCCTTCGGGCGCGTGGTCGATGAAGTACGCCAGCTGCTCGTCCTTGGTCAACGGCCGCAGCCGGTCGGGGAGTTCCAGGGACTGCTTCTTGTCGATGAGCTCCAGGAAGAACGCAAGGTTGGCGGCGGTCTCGACGAAGTCCAGTTCGTCCATGCGGTACTTGATGTGCGGGGGCAGGTTGAAGCTGCCGACGAAGTCGACGCGTTCACCCTGGTCCTGGAGCACCTTGGCGATCTCGAAGGCGACGGCACCTCCGTAGGAGTATCCGGCGACGGCGTACGGGCCGTGCGGCCGGCGTGCGCGGATCGCCCGCACGTAGGTGTCGACCATCTCGGCGAAGCTGGTGAAGGGCGTCTCGCCGGGGTTGAAGCCACGGGCGCGCAGGGCGTAGAAGGGCCGGTCGCCGACGAAGTACTTGGCGAGGTTGACGAAGACGAGGACCTCGCCGACGCCTGGGTGGACGCAGAACAGCGGTGTCTTGTCGCCACTGACCTGCATGGGCACGATCGGGTCGTACTCCTGCTCGCCGCTCGCGGCACCGTCGAGGTGGGCGGCGAGGGCCCGCACGGTCGGGGACCGCAGCACGGTGATGATCTGGAGGTCGGCGGCGCCGAGGCGCTGGGCCACCAGTGAGCGCAGCCGCAGGATGTCCAGCGAGGTGCCGCCGAGGTCGAAGAAGTTGGCGGTGGCGCTCAGCCGCTCCGGGTCGGTGTCGAACATCTCGGCGTAGATGCCGGCGAGGACCTTCTCGGTGTCGCCCTCGGGCGCGTTGTAGCCGCCGAGCCGGCGGAGCACCAGGTCGTCGACGGCGGCCCGGATCTCGTCGTAGACCCCCGTCTCCAGGCGTTTGCGCATCAGAGAGCGCTGGATCTTGCCGAGGCTGGTCTTGGGGAAGGCGTCCTCGGGCAGGGGCAGGATGAGGGCGGGCCTGAAGCCCCAGTGCATGACGACGCTGCTGCGGACGGCGGTCAGCACCCGGTAGAGGGCGAGTTCGTCGCCGGCTGCGCACTCCGGGTGGAAGGCGATGACCAGTTGCTCGGTGTCACTGCCGGGGGCGCGGGTGGGGAAGGCGGCGACATAGGAGCGGGCCACGTCGTCAAGGTCTTCGAGGACCGACTCGATGTCGTGGCTGAAGTAGTTGACGCCGTTGACGATGATGCTGTCCTTGCTGCGCCCGACCAGGGTGAGCCGGCCGTCGTCGATGCGACCGAGGTCGCCGCTGCGGAACCAGCCGTCGGGGGTGAAGGCGTCCCGGGTTGCCTGCTCGTTGTTGTAATAACCGGCCGTGATCATCGGGCCGTTGAGCTGGAGTTCGCCCACCTCGCCCATGCCCAGCTCGTGGTGGTCCTCCTCATCGGCGATCCGGATGCGCAGCCCCTCGACGGGACGGCCCAGGTTGGCGAACTCCTGGCCCTGGTCGGCCGCCGGGAACTGGGTGGAGTAGATGCTGCCGGCGCAGGTCTCCGACATGCCGAAGGCGGGCCAGAGGGCGTCGGCGCGCAGTCCATGAGCGGCGAAGCGGCTGAGGAACGTCTCGCCGGTGGTGCGGACGACGGCCTCGCCGCCGCTGATGATGTGCCGCAGCCGGGACAGGTCGAGGGCCTCACCGTCCTCCTCGTCGAGCCGGTCGGCCTGCGCATTGATCAGCCCCAGCAGGAAGTTGGGCGTAAAGGTCATGGTGACGCCGTAGCGGGAGACGATCCGCAGGAAGTTCAGCGGCTCCTGAAGGATGACGGGTGCCTCCACGTGCAGCTGGGTGCTGCCGGCGTACAGCGGGAGCATGTGGCACTCCAGCAGGGCGGCGACGTGATCGAAGGAGACCCAGTTGAGGCTGGTGTCCTCGTCGGTCAGCCGGTGGTAGCCGTTCTTGCCGGCCATGGAGGCGAGCAGGTTGGCGTGCGAGAGCATCACGGCTTTGGAGTTGCCGGTGGAGCCGGAGGTCAGCACCAGGACGGCGGTGTCCTTGGGGTCGGCCTCGTGGCAGGTGCCGTCGGGCTTCTCGGCGTACAGCTGCTCCAGGGCGGCCACCGACAGGTTCTCGGCGCGCGGGAGTTCGGCGGCGATGGTCTCGCTGGTGACGATCAGCGGGTGGTCGAGGAGGGTGTCGACGTGGGCGAGCTGAGCGGCCCAGCGCTCCGGGTCGCCGCCGAGCGCGGCCATCGGGCAGGGTATGAAGCCGCCCAGCTGGCAGGCCCAGAACGCGGCGAGGAACTCCTTCGGCTTGTCAAGGAGCAGCACGACCTTGTCCCCGACGGCGAGACCGTGTCCGCGCAGGCCGCCGAGCACGGAGCGGGCCGCGTCGAGGAGTTCGGCATAGCTCTGGAAGGGCGCGTCGGGGTCGGTCGCGCTCCGGGGGTAGCGCAGCCCGGATGCCGGGTGGTTCCGGGCTGCGTCGCGCAGCAGATCCACGATGGTCCGTGTGGTCGGAAGGGCTGTGGTCATGTCGAGGCCTTCTCTTCCTGTCGCGCCGGTGGCCGGGTTGTGGTGGCCGTGGACGGGTAGGGCACGGATGACGGCCACGGGTGGTGACCGCGACGCCTTGGCGGTACGGCGGGTCGAATGGCATGCGGGGGCCTGTACTCAACGGCGCGCGACGCACCGTTCAACTGGGGAGGCCGGGCCGCGAAAATCTCCGGAAAAGCGCACCGGAACAGCGCACGCGCAGGCTACGACGGAACCCCGACAAGAGAGATCGAGCGTTCCGGAACACTGGGCAAGTACCTGTACATCGTCCCCCACCGACCAGGTCAGTACCGAGAGCCACGACGCCGGGGCTCTGAATACCCGCCGAGAATAGAAACCGGCACACCGGCTTGTCAAAGGAGCCTGGGAATGCGGCAGAAAAAACCGGAAGGGGCCGGGGAGCACAGCGCCTTCAACTCAATCCCGCATTTCCGCGACTTGCCGCCCGTTACATTACGCCCAGAAGGCCCTGAATTACGTCGGAGCAATTTTTCCTTACGGGCGGTGTAAGCAATCAAGACGCGACGGGAAATGGAACCGCCCCGACCCTGAGGCCGGGGCGGAGGGAGGGCAGCTACGACAGCTGTGCTTGCACCCGGGACGAGATCAGCTCCAGGTGGTCCAGGTCGGCGAGGTCGAGGATCTGGAGGTAGAGGCGGCCGGCGCCGGTCTCCGCGTAGCGGCCGATCTTGTCGACGACCTCGGACGGGGTGCCCGCCAGGCCGTTGGCCTTCAGTTCGTCGACCTCGCGGCCGATCGCGGCGGCCCGGCGGGCGACCTCCTGGTCGTCCTTGCCGACGCAGACGACCAGGGCGTTGGAGTAGACGAGTTCCTCGGGCCGCCGGCCGGCCTCCTCGGCGGCGGCGCGCACCCGGGCGAACTGGCGCTCGCTGTCCTCGATCGAGGCGAACGGCATGTTGAACTCGTCGGCGTACCGGGCTGCCAGCCGCGGGGTGCGACTCGCGCCGTGACCGCCGATCAGGACCGGGATCTTCTGCTGGGCGGGCTTGGGCAGCGCGGGCGAGTCGGTGAGGTCGTAGTACTTGCCGTGGAAGTCGAAGGTGTCGCCGACCTTGGTCTGCCACAGGCCCGTGACGATCTCGAGCTGCTCCTCGAGCCGGCCGATCTTCTCCTTCGGGAACGGAATGCCGTACGCCTTGTGCTCCTCCTCGAACCAGCCGGCGCCGAGGCCCAGCTCGACGCGGCCGCCGGACATCTGGTCGACCTGCGCGACCTGGATGGCGAGCACGCCGGGCAGGCGGAAGGTACCGGCGGTCATGAGGGTGCCCAGGCGGATGCGCTTGGTCTCGCGGGCCAGTCCCGCGAGGGTGATCCAGGCGTCGGTGGGGCCGGGCAGGCCGTCCACGGAGCCCATGCGGAGATAGTGGTCGGAGCGGAAGAAGGCGTCGAAGCCCAGGTCCTCGGTGGCCTTGGCCACCGCGAGCAGCGTGTCGTAGGAGGCCCCCTGCTGGGGCTCGGTGAAGATGCGAAGATCCATACCTCCATCCTGCACGCCACGGTGCCGGTCAACCCCACCGGTCCCGCCGGGCACTCCCGTCCACGGTCGGGTGAAAATCCGTGGTCACCCGGCCTGCGGCGGACCTGGCCAGTGACCCGTTCCGGTGGTGGTCGTTGGCTCGTGCGGAGCCGGACCGCCCGGCACCCGCGCCGGCGGCCGTCGCCGGGATGTCACTCGTTCGGCCTCCCCGCGGGGGCCTGGGGCCGAGGAGGCCGTCATGTCCGAAGAGTCCGTGCCGCAGCAGGGCGGCGCCGGCCGGCCGAAGGGCTTGCTGCAGCAGATGGAGGAGCTGATGGCGGCACTGAACGCGGACCTGTCGGCCCTCGACGCGGATCTGCAGTCCGCGGGGCGGGGCGTCGAGGAGGGCGAGGCGGGCTGAGGCCCGGGCCCCTTCAGCCTGTGCTAACCCGCCTCCCTCTCGGGTAACGCCTCTTCCCGGTCCGCGAGTCTGCGCAGCATCTCCCGGACCCGGTCCCTGGACTCGTCCGCCGCGTCGATGGCCTCCATGCACTGCCAGTAGGTGCTCTCGTCGTCCGCGGCGCAGGCGAGTCCCACCAGGGCGATGCCCACCTCGCCCAGGAGGCCGCCGAGGCAGAGCAGGGCCTGGCGTGCGTCGCCCAGGTCGGTGAGCTGGGCCGCGCGCAGGTCCTCGGTGGCGAGGTGCGGGGTGTCGAGGACTCCGCAGCCGCGGCCCGCCAGCTCTGTCAACCCCAGTGCCTCGCCGCGCAGTTCGGGCGGGCCGGAGACCGCGAGGCGGCTGCCTATCGCCTGCGCCAGGGCCTGCGCCTGCCACACCTCGGTCATGGTCTCCGGAGCGTCGCCGCTCCCTGCAAGGGCACGTCTGCTCGTCACGATGAGCCGCACAGCGTCCATGCCGCTGCCCCCGTCTGTCTGGACGCACTGCCCGCACGTCCGCCCGAACTCCGCTGTCCACTACCCAGAGTGAGGGCGTGCGGGACGGAAAGCCAGAGGAAGACCGAAATCTGTGGACAACAAATCGGTTTCGGGCCGGTTTTTGACTCCGGAGAGTGAAAGTGGACTGAACCACTCCCGGCAGCCGCCCTGTTCGACTACGGCGCCGGGAACCTCCGTTCGTTGCGGTCGATCTTCGCGTCCAGCGCCGCGAGCGGGTCGATGTCCAGTACGTCGCACAGCTGCAGCAAGTAGGCGAGCACGTCCGCGACTTCGTCCGTCACGCGGTGCGCGGTGTCCGGGTCGTCCATGACGCGGGCCGACTCCTCCGGCGTCAACCACTGGAAGATCTCGACCAGTTCGGAGGCCTCCACGCTGAGCGCGGCGACGAGGTTCTTGGGGGTGTGGTACTGCCGCCAGTCGCGGGCGGCGGCGAAGTCGGCCAGCCTGCGCTGCAGTTTCGCCACGTCGAGATGATCGGTCACGGCTCCAGGTGTACCACCGTGACGGGCTCCGGCCCGGCCACTCCGGTGGCCCACGAGGCGTCGCTGACCGCGGCCACGACCCGGATGTGGCCGCGGCCGGCGGTCCGCAGGGCCAGCCGCAGCAGTTCCCGTCGCTGCCGTGGGTCCAGTGAGCGGTCGAAGCCGTCGGCGAGGACGGTGAGCGTCTGCATGGCCGCGGGCACCTCCCCGGCGGTGTCCACCTCCAGGACGCCCGGCCCGGTCAGCAGGACCAGCGCGAGGGCGAGGTATCTGAGCTCGCCGTCGCCCAGCCGCCGCAGAGCTGTCCGGAAACCGTCGCCGCGGTCGAGCAGTGCCTGCACGGTCCCGTCGCCCAGCGGCTCGGCGAGCACGTCGGCCACCGGCCCCGCGCATCCGGCGCGCACCACCTCGACGAGCAGCGCGTGCCGTCGCGTGCACTCGGCGCGGGTGCGCCACAGGACGTCGGCTAGGTTGTCGCAGCCGCCGAGGAGCAGTCCGGAGCCGAGCGGGGCGGGGGCCCGCATCCGGCCGGGGCGCGGATCGCAGGCGAAGACGGACCGCAGGGCGACCACCATCTGTTCGGCGGCGGCGAGCACCCGGCGCTGTCCGTCGGTCTTGCCGGCCACCCGCAGCGGCAGCAGCGCGGTGCCGAGCCGGTCGTCGGGCAGCGGCGCCCGCGTCACCGGCGCCGATCCCGCGGTGTGCCAGGCGGCCTGCACGGTCCGGCGGGAGGGGTCGCGCAGGGCGGTCTCCAGGAGCACAAGACCGCCCGCGGTCAACCGCTCGCCCACGATGCGCAGTTCGGGCTCCGCCTGCACGGCGACGTCGAGCCGGACCGGCCCCTCGGGCCCGTCGGCCGTACAGCCGATACGGAATCCGCGCCGCCGCTGCGCATCGGGCCGCGCCCGCTCGGGCACGCAGTCGGCCGCGTCGGGGAACACCTCCCCGAGCTCTGCACCGCCACCGAGCCGGGCCAGCGCCTCGTACGCCCGCAGCGCACTCGTCTTCCCGCAGCCGCTGCCCCCGGCGAAGAGGGTGACCGGCCCGAGCACGAAGGCGGCCCGCCGGTGTCCGGCGAAGGCGGACAGCCGCAGCTCGGTGACGCAGGGCCGGTCCGGGCGCGAGCGGTCCGTGAGGGTTCGCAGCGGGGACGACGTATCGGAGTTCGCCGCGGGCGGCACGGATGACACGGTCATGTCCGGACCGTAGGGCCATGTCCGGAAGGTGAACCGTTACGGCGTCGGGAGCTTCCTACGATCGGGGGACCAGGGTCAGGAGCCGGCCGCCGAGGCGCTCGCCACCAGGTCGGTGACCTCGGTGTCCGCGGGGGCCAGCAGGAAGACGTTGCGGTCGACGCGGTGCATGCCGCTCGCGAGGCCGAAGACGACTCCGGTGCTGAAGTCGAGGACGCGCTTGGCGACCTCGGCCTCCGCACCGCTCAGGTCGAGCAGCACGGGAACGCCGGCCATCAGGGTCTCGGCGACCTCTCGGGCGTCGGCGAAGACATTGACCCTGAGGACGACGAAACGGCGCCGGGCTTCCGTCAGCGCTTCCGGGTGCGCGCGGTGGTCCACCGAGGACGGCCAGGCGTCGCGCCCACGCAGCGGCACGACCTGGGCGAGCCCTTCCCACTGTTCATCGGTGACGTCGTGGCTGTTCACCGGCTCCCCCCGAACTGACTCGCACTCATTGCCTGCACCAGCCAATTCTTACGCCAAGTCACCCGTTCGGCCCAACAGCGACACGGTCCGCGACGGTCACAACCGTTTCGCGGTGACGAGAACCAGTCAGGCAGGGACCGGTTCCTGCCGAACCGTCCTCTTACCCGCCTCACACCGGACTCTTCACCTCCGGCCACGTACTGCTCACCGGGCGCGACTAGCGTGCCCCGACGTGCACTTGGCAGAAACCCAGCTGGTGACACCCGGCCGGCGGACGCAGTCGGCGGTGTCCGCCCCACCGGAACCTCCCGCGCAGTGGCATCGCGTGCTGACACTGCTGGCGAACGTCAGCCTGTTCATCGGTACGCGCACGGTGTGGACGCAGGCGGCGAGTCACCGGCCGACCGTGGCCGCCGTCATCTCGGTGTGTTACGCCTCGATCCTGGTGTGCGGGGTGCTGGCGCTCGTCGTGCGCCGGGCCCGGTCGCTCGCGCGGCTCGACGCGGTCGTGCTGGTGACCGCCGTGGTCCTCGCCCTGTGCGCCTGGGCCATGAACCACGGCGGCTCGGACGAGGCGGTGCTGACCACCCAGGCCGCCAAGGAGCTGGTCGCGGGCCACACCGTCTACGGGCATCCGTGGCCCTGGCTCTTCCAGAAGGGCATCGCCCTCACCACGACCTTCGACGGCGGCTACGACTACACCTACGGCTATCCCCCGCTCGCCACCCTGCTCACCGCACCCCTGCTGTGGATCGGCCACGGCGGCGCCCCCGCGACGGCGGTCAGCACGGGCGCGCTGATCGTCGGCACGGTCGTGCTGTGGCGGATGCTGCCGGTGCAGTGGCGGTCGGCGGCGACCATGGCGTGCCTGGGCTTCGGGTTTCTGCCGACCTACGGCCGTGAGGGCTACCCGGCGATCACCGCGCTGGCCCTGCTGATCCCGGTGGTGGTGCGCTGGCCGCGGATCGGACAGGGCGGGCGGCTCGGGGCGGCCGGTGTCGCACGGGCCGCATGCCTGGGTGCCGCGTGTGCCGCACAGCAGCTGCCCTGGTTCCTGACGCCGTTCCTGCTGGCCGGTATCTACGCGGTGCGCCGTGGTGAGCTGGGCGGACGGGCGGCGACGCTGGTGGTGGCGCGGATCGCCGGGATCGCCGCGGCCGTGTGGCTGCTGATCAACACGTACTTCATCGTGAGCGAGCCGAGCACCTGGGTCGGTGGCATCGCGCTGCCGCTGACCCAGGGGGCGACCCTGCACGGGCAGGGCCTCGTGGGCGTGTCGCTGTACTACACGAACGGCAGCGACCGGGTCGAGTGGTACGGACATGCGAGCATGCTGCTGGCCGCGGCCCTGCTCGGGCTGCTGATCCTGTTCATGCGCCGGCTGGGGCCCGCGGCGACCGTCCTGCCCTGGTGCGCCTTCTATCTGGCGACCCGGTCCCAGGACGGCTACTACCTGATGATGACGCCGCTGTGGCTGGCGACCGCCATCACCGCGCCGCCGTCCGAGTTCGTACGGGCCTGGCAGCCGCGCCCGGGCCTGCTGACCGGCCCCCGCCGGCGCCCGGCGCTGGCCGCGACGGCCGCGCTGCTGGTCGCCCCGGCGCTGGTGAGCGCCGTCGTGGCGGTCACCGGGAAGCCGCCGCTCAGGATGGAGATCGCCTCCGTGCGGCGGACGGCGGCGGACGCGAACGTCCTCACCCGGCTCAGTCTGCGGGTCACCAACAAGGACGACAGCGCCCTGGAACCGCACTTCATGCTCACCGTCGGCCAGGGCCTGCGGCAGTACTGGACGGTCCTGAAGGGACCGGCCACGCTGCCCGCGCACGCCTCGGCCGACTATGTGATCCGGCCGCCGGCCGACGGGAAGTTCACCCTGCCGGGCCCGAAGGCCCGGCTCCGGCTGCGGGTCTTCACACCCACCCCGCAGACGCTGTCCAGCATGGACCTCCACCTGCGGGCGCGCGGCACCCGCTGACGCGCGTCAGGCCGCCGTACGCACGAAGCGGAGCGTGGCGGCGACCGTGGTCAGGCCGCGGATCATGCCCAGCTGGTTCCAGCCCAGGCCGAACTCGCCGCGGTCCACGGTGAACTCCGTGTCCAGCGTGAGCGCGTCGGCGTCCGCACCGGCGAGGCGGGCGGTGAGGGTCTGCGGGCGGCTGATGCCGCGCACGGTCAGCTGACCGGAGACCTCGACGGTGTCGCCGGCGCCGGCCTTCGCGCTGCGGACCGCGAAGGTGATCTCGGGGTGGTTCGCGGTGTCGAAGAAGTCGGCCGAGCGCAGGTGCTCGTCCCGCTTCTTGTTCTTGGTGTCGAGGGTGGCGGCGTCCAGGGTCAGGGTGCCGGTGGCGGAGCCGTCGGGCTGTACCTCGCCCTGTCCGCCGACGGCGCCGAAGGTTCCCTTGACGGTGACGAGACCCCACATCGTCTTGTGGCGCAGGGCGACGGTGGAAGCGGCGGCGTCGAGCTGCCAGACACCGGTTTCGACGGCGACGGTCATGATCTTCTCCAGTGAGCAGTGAGCGGGGATCCGGGGGGATCCGAGGGAAACAAGTACTTCAAATTTGGATGACTACGACGGTAGACCATTATCCAAATCTGGACAACCCTCCGGTCCAAATTTGAACAACAGGTAGACTCGACACCATGGCCGACCCCGAGGAGCACCCCACCGACCTGCCCGAATGCCCGTCCGCGCAGGGTGGCGGACTGCTGCCCAAGGAGCTGCGGGCCTGGATGGTGATGCTCGGGGCAGTGGGGGCGGTGGAGCAGGAACTGCGGTCGGTAGTGAAGGAACGCCTCGACGTCTCGCACGACGAGTTCCTGATCCTGTGCCTGCTCGCCGAGCAGCCCAGGACAGGGCTGCGCATGACGCGGATCGCGGAGCTCCTCGGCCGCCCGAAGACCCGGCTCACCTACCAGATCGCCTGTCTCCAGCACGCCGGGCTGGTCACCCGCCAGTCGGTCTGCGGCGACAAGCGGGGTATCGAGGTGGCCCTCACCGACAAGGCCCGCCGCCTCCTGGAGGAGGCCTCCGGCACCCTCGCCTCGACGGTCACGCGGGCCCTGACCCATGTGATGGGCCCGGACCAGCACGAGGCGATGTGCGGCCTGCTGCCCGAGCCGGCCAAGGAGGCCGAACCCACCGGGGAATCCGCGCTCGCCGAGCAGTCCGAGCGGCCGTAGCGCGTGGTGACCCGCGCGCTCCTGGGTACTCGGCCATCCCGTGCCGGCGATCGCAGGAGGGCTCCATGGGCGCACTGGACCTGCCCGAACCCGTCGTCCGCAGTGGAGCCGCGCCGCCGGTCGACTCTGCGGGGCTGGAAGCCGCGCTGCGTGAGAGGGTCGACGGCGAAGTCCGCTTCGACGCCGGGAGCCGGGCCGCGTACTCCACCGACGCCTCCAACTTCCGGCAGACCCCGATCGGCGTCGTCGTGCCCCGCACCCCGGAGGCGGCCGCGGAGGCGGTGGCCGTCGCCCGCGAGTACGACGCGCCCGTCCTGTCGCGCGGCGGCGGGACCAGCCTCGCCGGGCAGTGCACCAACGCGGGCGTGGTGATCGACTGGTCGAAGTACTGCCACCGGCTGGAGTCCGTGGACCCGGACGCCCGTACCTGCGTCGTCCAGCCCGGCATCGTCCTCGACGAACTGAACCGGCAGCTCGCCCCTACCGGCCTGCGCTACGGCCCCGAGCCCGCCACCCACATGAACTGCACCATCGGCGGCATGATCGGCAACAACTCCTGCGGCGCCACCGCCCAGGCCACCGGCAAGGTCGTCGACAACATCGCCCGTCTGGAGGTGCTGCTCTACGACGGCACCCGCTTCTGGTGCGGTGAGACGAGCGACGAGCAGTACGCCGAGATCGAGCGGCACGGCGACCTGCGGGCCGCCCTCTACCGGCAGTTGCGCGCCCTGCGGGACCGGTACGGCGACGAGGTCCGCCGCCGCTACCCGGACATCCCGCGCCGGGTCTCCGGCTACAACCTGGACTCGCTGCTGCCCGAGCACGGCTTCGACGTCGCGGGACTGCTCGTGGGCAGCGAGTCGACGCTGGTCACCGTCCTGCGGGCGGAGCTGGAGCTGGTGCCCGTGGTCAAGGAACGGACGCTGGTCGTGCTCGGGTTCCCGGAGATCGCCGTGGCCGCCGACGCCGTACCGGCGATCCTGCCGTACGAGCCGATGGCGCTGGAGGGCGTCGATGCGCGGCTCATCAGGGACGAGCGGATCAAGCGCCTCAATCCGAAGGCGCGCGCCCAGATGCCCGAGGGCAACGCCTTCTTGATGGTGCAGTTCGGCGGGGACACCGTCGAGGAGTCCGACGAGCGGGCGCACCGGATGCTCGACGGGCTGCACGAGTCCGAGCACGAGGCCGCGGTGGCCTTCCTCGACGACCCCGCCCACGAGGAGGAGCTGTGGCAGGTGCGCGAGTCCGGCCTCGGTGCCACCGCGCACGTCCCGGGCAGGCCCGACACCTTCGAGGGCTGGGAGGACTCGGCGGTGGCGCCGGAGCGGCTCGGCGACTATCTGCGCCGACTGCGCCGCCTCTACGACGAGTTCGGGTATCTCAGCGACACCGGGCCCAGCCTCTACGGCCACTTCGGGCAGGGCTGTGTGCACACCCGGATCCCCTTCGACCTGTACTCGGCCGACGGGGTGGCCACCTATCGGCGGTTCATGGAACGGGCGGCCGATCTGGTCGCCGAGTTCGGCGGGTCCTTCTCCGGGGAGCACGGGGACGGGCAGAGCCGCGGTGAGCTGCTGCCGCGGATGTTCGGCGAGGAGCTGGTCGAGGCCTTCGGGCGGCTGAAGGCGGTGTTCGACCCGCTCGACCGGATGAACCCGGGCAAGGTCGTGGAGCCGTACCGGCTGGACGAGAATCTGCGCCTGGGCGGCGACTGGGCCCCGTACGCGCCCCGTGAGCTGCACTTCCGCTTCCCGGACGACGGGGGGTCCTTCGCCGAGGCCGCCAACCGGTGCGTCGGCGTGGGCAAGTGCCGGCAGCTGACCAACAAGGGCGGCGCGGTGATGTGCCCCTCGTACCAGGTGACCCGGGAGGAGGAGCACTCCACGCGGGGGCGGGCGCGGCTGCTGTTCGAGATGCTCGACGGGCACGGCGACAGCGCGATCCGGGACGGCTGGCGGTCGGAAGCGGTACGGGACGCGCTCGACCTCTGTCTGGCCTGCAAGGGCTGCAAGAAGGACTGCCCCGCCGATGTGGACATGGCGACCTACAAGGCGGAGTTCCTGTCGCACCACTACGAGGGCAGGCCCTGGCGCAGGCCCCGCTCCGACCTGTCCATGGGCTGGCTGCCGGCCGTCGCCCAGGCCGTCGGCCGGGCCGGGCTGGGGCCGCTCGTCAACGCGCTCACCCACACCCCGCCGCTGTCCCGGGCGGCCGTGGCGGCGGCCGGTGTCGAGAACCGGGAGATACCGCTGTTCGCGGGGCGGACGCTGCAGCAGTGGTTCGCAAGCCGTCGTGAGTCGTACGGCGACGGGTCCCGCGGGAGCGTCCTGCTGTGGCCGGACACGTTCACCAACTTCTTCCACCCGCATGTCGGGCAGGCGGCCGTGGAGGTACTGGAGCACGCGGGTTGGCGGGTCGAGCTGCCGCGCGAACCGCTGTGCTGCGGGCTGACGTGGATCTCCACCGGTCAACTCTCCGTCGCCGAGCGGGTGTTGAGCCGAACGGTGCGTCGTCTCGCCGGGCATGTCCGGGCGGGCGGGCTGGTGGTCGGCCTGGAGCCGAGCTGCACCACCGTGTTCCGTTCGGACATGGGCGAGCTCTTCCCCGGCGACCGTGACGTGCGCAGGCTCCGCGACCAGACGGTGACGCTCGCCGAGCTGCTCACCGAGCACTCCCCCGGCTACCAGCCACCGCAGGTGCCGGACCGTTCCGCGCGGGCGCTGGCGCAGGTGCACTGCCACCAGCATGCGGTGCTCGGCTGGGACGCCGACCGCGAACTGCTCGGCCGGGCCGGCGTCGACGCGGAGCAACTGGAGTCGGGCTGCTGCGGACTGGCCGGCAACTTCGGCTTCGAACGCGGCCACCTGGACGTCAGCGAGGCCTGCGCGGAACGCGTGCTGCTGCCCCGGCTGCGCGAGACCGACCCCGCGACGGTACTGCTGGCCGACGGCTTCAGCTGCCGCACCCAGGTCCACGAGTTCGACAGCGGCGGCCACGAGGCGGTGCACCTCGCGGAACTGCTGGCCTCGGCGCTGCCCGACGGTGCGCACGGCAGCGCCTACGGCGTCGGTGCGGGCGTACGGCCGGCCCCGCCGGACCGCCGCGCCCAGTCCCTCGCCCTGGCCGGGGTGGGGCTTGGCGCGGCGGCCGCCGCAGCAGGCGTGACCCGCCTG